>JAGYOT010000410.1 GCA_018399455.1 Desulfobacterales bacterium | reverse complement strand
CTGGAAGGCCTTTTTTCCGAAATCGCCGAGGAGTATGGCGAGGTATCGGCAACGCATCTCGATCCCCGGTTTATGCCGCATTTTTTGTTAAACCCCGCCTGATGAACTCGTAAAAATTCAGTTTTACGAAGCCATCGCCTAATTGACCCGGCGTTTGACCGAAGGAAAGTGCGACGCCTCTGTGTGCGGAAGGAACTTGGCCGCACTGAAACGGTTCATAAATTCCTGATTGACGTTTAGTTCCAGGTAGGTGATGTTCTGATAGATGCGGTCGATACTGGAAACAGCGGATCTGGATTGGAGCAGCCTTGCTGCCCCGCCAAGGGAGCTGTTGCCCAGGGATTGATAGGTGTTTTCCGGCAAATCCGGTATCATGCCAATGCTGATGGCCGATCGCGGCCGAATAAAGGAGCCGAATGTGCCGGCCACATAAAAGGTGCTGATATCGGCAAATTCTACGCCCACATAGCGTGTGATGGTTTCGAGAATAGTATACATGGCTGCCTTGGATCGAATCAGACTGTCCAGGTCCGCCTGACCGATGGTTAACGCCTCGCCTGTTGCTGAGGCATCTGCACCGACAATCAGCAGCCGCCTGCCGTCATCGGTTTCATAGATCCGCTCAGGCGCCGCCTCCGGGACCAGGCGTCCCCGGACGTCCAAAAGACCGGATAGAAACAACTGGGCCACCAGATCAATCATACCGGAGCCGCAGATGCCCTTTGGCGCCTGATCTGAAATGGTGTGGATATCGAAACGGCCGCTTTCCGGGTCAATTTTTACCTGGTCAATCACCCCGGGCCCGGCCGTCATCCCGACGGGAGAGACTCCGCCTTCCAGGGCCGGTCCGGCGGCGCCCGCACAGGCCACCAGCCAGTCGCGATTGCCCAGCACAACTTCCGCATTGGTGCCTACATCCACCAGCATGGCGATCTCGCCATTTTCATGAAGACCTGAGTAGAGTATCCCGGAAATCAGGTCGCCGCCGAAGTAGCTGCCCGCATTCGGTAAAACAAAAACTCCGGCGTTTGGATGAAGCTCCAGACCGAGCGCATTGGCCGTCATCAGGCCTGGACGATTGACCACAGGAATGTAAGGCTCACGGATAATGCCGGCGGGCGGAAGGTTCATAAACAGATGCGCCATGCTGGTGTTTCCGGAAACTGCGACAAGATAAATATCTTCTTTGGAAATCCCGGCATCAAGGCAGGCCTGTTCGATGTTGGTCTGAAGCCCTTCAACGATCAGGCGGTTCAGCCGCTGCAGACCGTTTTCCGTGCCGCCAAAATGAATGCGTGCCAGAATGTCCGGCCCTATTTCAATCTGCGGGTTGTCAAAGGCCCGTTCCGTCATTTTTTCGCCTGTATCCAGATTGATCAGCCGTAAAACAACCCGGGTGGTCCCCAGATCCACGGCTATTCCGGCAAACGGGACGGAATCGTCCGGGGCTTTGATCCCAAGCAGCCGCCACCGGCCGTAGTCGTTAAAACAAAAACAGCGAACGGCATAGTCCCACTGCCGCAGCAGGGTGGGCAGGCGCCGGAGCAGGGCGATATCGATATCAATGGATTCGGCGACAAAGGCCTCCATTAAGGCATTTTTCAAACGGTCTGCATCCGCCCGGTTGTCTGCCAGGGAGGGTTTGGAGAGGTGAAGCGTTGCGGTCCATCCGTTTGCGGGGCTATCTGTCATAGAACGAATATTTCTCCTTCCAGGCCGCCATTACAGTTCAAAACTCATATCGCGACCGACCGCAAAGCAGACAAGGCCGGCTTTGCGCTCCGATGCCAGACTGCGGCATTGTTCGACGATGTGATCGATCCCCTGATCAGTACGGTCCCGGTTGTGATGGATTAGTCCCAGCCGCCGGACCCCTGCGGCCAGGGCAAGCTCCAGGGCATCCGTATAGGTGCTGTGGCCCCATTCGATGCTGGCTGCATATTCCTCAGGCGTGTATTCGGCATCATGGAACAAAAGATCCGCACCCTCACAAAACGCTCTGTAATCTTTAAACTTAAGGCCCCCGGCATGGGTATAGCCCAGCTCATTGTCCGTCAGAAAAACAAAGGTCTTTTTGTCCTCAACGAACTTGTACCCGCATCCGTTGTTTGGGTGACTCAAGGCAATCGGCGTCACAGTGATCGTATCAATCTGAAAACTGGCCGGGCAGGCTTCCATGTAAGAGATTTTTGCCCTCAAATCCGAATAGCGGACGGGGAAATGCGGCGGACTCATCATCTTGGTAACTATGGTTTCAACAAATTTGCCCGGGAAAGGGCATCGGTAAATATGAATCTCGGAGTCCGGATTAAATAAGGGCTTAAAAAAAGGAAATCCCAGCAAATGATCCCAGTGGGAATGGGTAAACAAGACATTGAACCGGCGGCATCCCTCGATAGTCAGCTGATTGCCCAGCCGGCGCATGCCGGTGCCGGCATCGACAATAATCAACTCGCCGTTTTTTGTGCGAATTTCAATACATGTGGTATCGCCGCCGTATTTATGGTACTCGGGCCCGGAAACCGGTATAGAACCTCTTGAGCCCCAGCATTTGATATACATTGGTATCCTTTCGACGGTCAGCGATTGTTTCCGCAGATGGTATACCAGATGCCGTCCTGTATCCATTCATTCTGGATCTCCGCCCGACATTCCAGAATCTTTGTTTTTATCCGGCTCGCCTGGCTGCGCATAAGGCCGGATAAAACAAACCATCCTTTTTGTTTGAACCCCTGACTGGCAATCAGGTGTTTCATGACATCAAAATGGATATTGGCCACCACCAGATCCGCACTTTG
>JAGYOT010000041.1 GCA_018399455.1 Desulfobacterales bacterium | reverse complement strand
TATGCTAGTTTTTTGTTTTAAAGGATTCAAGACTTATGGCGACAGTCGAAAGAAAAATTTATTCAGTCCGGGAACTGACGGAAAAAATTAAAGCACTGCTTGAAGAAACCTATCCATTTATTTGGATTCAAGGTGAAATCTCTAACTTTAAAGTGCCGGCATCAAGCCATTATTATTTCACGTTAAAGGATGAATTCGCTCAAATCAGTGCGGTCATGTTCCGGGGCCAGAACAAAAAGCTCAAATTTTTGCCCGAAGACGGGATGCATGTGACCGGTTTCGGCCGATTAAGCGTCTATTCCCCCCGCGGCACCTATCAGATCATTCTCGAATACCTGGAGCCCGTAGGGGTCGGCGCCCTGCAAGCAGCCTTTGAACAGCTCAAAACGAAACTCTCTGAAGAAGGCCTGTTTGATCCGGCATTCAAAAAGCCGCTGCCGCTTCTGCCTCAAAAGATCTGCCTGATCACATCTGCCACCGGCTCCGTGGTCCATGATATGATCCGTGTTATGAACCGCCGTTTTCCCAATATCCATCTGGAGATTCTGCCGGTTTCCGTTCAGGGTGACCGGGCGGTTCTTGATATTGTATCTGCCCTGACCCTCTTAAACATGCGGCAGGATGCGGATCTGGCCATTCTCGCCCGGGGCGGCGGCTCCCTGGAAGACTTGTGGCCTTTTAATTCCGAAGAAGTGGCCCGTGCGATCTTTGCCTCAAACATTCCCGTTGTCTCGGCTGTCGGCCATGAAACCGATTACACCATTTCCGACTTTGTGGCAGACCTTCGGGCCCCTACGCCTTCTGCTGCGGCCGAGATCGCAGTACCGGTAAAGACCGAGCTTTTGGAGCGGCGGGCACAGCTTAACCGGCAGCTCACTGCTGCATTTTTAAGAATGATCCGTGAGCAGCATCGGCATATCCGACAGTTAACCGACCGACTGGTGCATCCGAAACGCCGGCTCGATGACTTGCGGCTCCGCCTGGATGAACTTTCTGAGCGGCTTTACGGGGCTTTTCAAAGGGAGCTCAGACAACAGAAGGAACGCTTGGAATGGCGGCGCCGGAGGCTTTCCAATAACAACCCCCGGTTGCTGATACAGACCAGGAAAATTGAAATCTCCCGCTTGACCGATCAAATTTGTGCAGCAATGGAGGCTTTGCTTCACACCAAGGGACTTCACCTTAGGGCCCTTCACGCACAGCTTAATGCGCTGAGTCCGGCTGCCGTGCTCGAACGGGGCTACAGCATTACCCGGCGTCTAACCGATGCCATTGCCGCCTCCGACAGGCAAGCATCCATTATAAAGAACGCAGCAAGTGTTGATATCGGGGACCGACTTGAAGTTTTGCTGGCCAAAGGCCAACTCATATGCAGCGTAGAGGATAAGAAAAACGATGGCTAAAAAGAAGACATTTGAAGATGCCATGATGCAGCTTGAAGGGATTGTTCAGGAATTGGAATCCGGGAACCTGGAGCTTGAGAAGGCTTTGAAAAAATTTGAAGAAGGCGTCCGGCTTTCCAGATTCTGTTTTGACAAGCTTGAGGAAACGGAAAAAAAGATTACAGTCCTTACCTCGGATGCCTCCGGTAATCCCCGGGAAACCGAATTTGAAAACAATACCGACCCAACGGAGGATGAGTAAGCCGTGGTCCTGGAAGAGCCTTTTGATTTTAAGCGCTATCTTGAATCCCGACGCCTGCGAATCAATCAGTGGCTGAAAGACTTGATTGAACGGCGGATGTTTCAAGCGGGCAGGAACCGACGACGGCTCTGCCGGGCCATGGCGTATTCCCTGATGGCCGGGGGAAAAAGACTGCGCCCGATTCTGTGCATGGCAGCAGCCGAAACAGTTGCACAGCCCTCCGGTGGGCCATCAAATGACTTACAGATACTGGAGTTCGGATCCGCCATTGAAATGATCCACACCTATTCCCTGATCCACGATGATCTTCCGGCGATGGACAATGACCGCCTGCGCCGTGGTCAACCCACCTGCCACGTCGCCTTTGACGAGGCCACTGCCATACTGGCCGGCGACGCCCTGCTGACTCTCGCGTTTGAAATTATGGCCGGCGTCGGTCTGGAAAGCAAAGCCGGCGTTCTGGCCCTCCAGCGGGTTTCCCGGGCCTGCGGGTTTCAGGGAATGATTGAAGGACAGATGCAGGATATCGAGGCTGAGGGAAAAGACCTGGATATCGATGCGCTCAAACAAATGCACCAGTATAAGACCGGCGCGCTAATTGAAGCTTCAGTAGCCGCCGGCGCCCTGCTGGCCGGAGGGACGCAGGCGCAGATTGCCGCCTTATCCGATTATGCCGCCAACATCGGCCTCGCCTTCCAGGTCACGGACGATATTTTAAATGTCGAGGGAGACCCGGCCTTGATGGGAAAAGCCGCAGGCACGGATCTGGACCGGGAAAAATTCACATATCCTGGTCTTATGGGGATTGCCGCGTCCAGAGACTTCAGCCGGGAACTGGTCAACAATGCCTTGCAAGCCCTTTCGGTTTTTGATAACAAGGCACAGCCGTTGCAGGCTCTTGCCGAATATACAATCGAAAGAAAACGATAAGAACAGAAGCAACAAACCCAAATGAAATTGCTGGATAATATAAATTCATCTTCTGATTTAAAGCAGCTCCCCCGCTCTCAACTGCCGGAGCTGGCCCTGGAAATCCGCCAACGCATCGTTGATGTGGTTTCCAAAACCGGCGGCCACCTTGCCTCCAATCTGGGCGTGGTGGAGCTGACCATTGCGCTTCACTATGTGTTTGACCTGCCCTCTGACAAAATCGTCTGGGATGTGGGCCACCAGGCTTATACGCATAAACTGCTTACCGGCCGCAGGGATCGGTTTCAAACCCTCAGGCAGCATGGTGGCATTTCCGGTTTTCCCCGTATCAGCGAAAGCCCCTATGATGCCTTTTCTGCCGGTCACAGCAGCACCTCCATTTCAGCAGGGCTTGGCATTATAGCGGCCAAACGACTGAAAAATGATCCATCCAAGGTCATCGCGGTTATCGGAGACGGCTCCATGACCGCGGGGATGGCTTATGAGGCCCTGAATCAGGCCGGGGATCTCAAAAAAGACTTAATCGTCATATTAAACGACAATGAAATGTCGATCTCGAAAAATGTGGGCGCCCTCTCCTCGCTTCTCAGCCGGACTTTTTCGGCAAAATATCTCCAGGGATTGCGAAAGGAATTCGGGGAACTCTTACGCTCACTGCCGGGGATCGGCAATGATGCCTACCAGTTTGCCAAGCGGGCAGAGGAGTCCTTTAAAGCCTTCGTGACGCCGGGCGTTCTGTTTGAAGCCTTTAACTTCGATTACTTCGGACCCATTAAGGGCCATCGATTCAATCAGTTGATTGACATGCTGGAGAACATCAAAACCATCAACGACCCGGTCCTGCTGCATGTAGCAACGCAAAAAGGCCGGGGCTATGAACCAGCGGAAAAAAACCCGGTCTATTTTCACGGGATTGGCTGCTTCCAGGTCGATACCGGCGATAAAGTGGAAGGCAAGCCCTGTGCTCCGAGTTATACTAAAGTTTTCGGAAAAACCATGGTGGAGCTGGCTGAAGCCGATAAAAAAATTGTCGCCGTCACTGCCGCCATGCCCGAAGGAACCGGCCTGGTTGAGTTCTCCAAAAAATTTCCGGACCGCTTCTATGATGTGGGCATTGCCGAGCAGCACGGGGTTACATTTGCCGCCGGCATGTCTACTGAAGGCTTCAAACCCGTGGTGGCCATCTATTCCACTTTTCTTCAGCGAGCCTATGATCAGTTGATCCATGACGTGTGCCTGGAGAACCTGCCGGTTACCTTCGCCCTGGACCGGGGCGGCATTGTGGGTGATGACGGCCCCACCCACAACGGTCTTTTTGATTTTTCCTACCTGCGTGCCATGCCCAACATGGTGGTTATGGCACCGAAAGATGAAAACGAACTGCGGCGCATGATGCGAACGGCCATTAACTATCCGGGGCCTGCGGCCTTCCGGTATCCGAGGGGCGCCGGCGTTGGCGTGGACCTTGAAGACGAAATCACGGAAATTCCTGTGGGACAGGCCGAAGTTATAACCCGGGGCGCCGATCTTCTGATCCTTGCGATCGGGGTGACGGTACAAGAGGCCCTGGCCGCCCGGAAAATTCTGGCTGAGACCTATGGCCGGTACGCCACGGTCGTTAACTGCCGCTTTGTGAAACCCCTGGATACGAAGCTTCTGATCGCTCTGGCACAAAAGATCCCCAATATCATTACGGTCGAAGAAAATGTGCGTCAGGGCGGATTCGGCAGCGCGGTACTCGAGGCCCTGCATGACGCCGGAATCGGAAATATCCATGTTAAACGCCTGGGTATTGCCGACACCTTTGTCGAGCATGGCCCTCAGAAACTGCTGCGGGCCCGCTACGGGATTGATGCCGACGGTATCGTCCATGCGGCCTCCGAATGGTTTTCCTTATCCGCCATAAAAACGGGCTCATGACCAAAGCACGAAAAAAACGGCTCGACGTGCTCGTGGTTGAGCAGGGGCTTGCCAAAAGCCGCGACAGCGCCCGGACCCTGATCATGACCGGCGATATTCTAGTCAATAATCAGCCCGTGGACAAACCAGGGGCCAGCATACCCGAAGATGCCCGGATCATCAGCAGAAGACCGGATATGCCCTATGTGAGCCGGGGAGGGCTTAAGCTGGCGCACGGCCTCAAGGAATTCAAACTTGATGTCAGGGGATTTGCCTGCCTGGATGTCGGGGCCTCTTCCGGCGGATTCACCGACTGCCTGCTGCAGGCCGGAGCGGCCCATGTATACGCCGTGGACGTGGGCTACGGACAACTGGACTGGCGGCTTCGGGGAGACAGGCGCGTCACCGTGATGGAACGTACCAATATCCGGTATGTGAGCCCTGATATGCTGCCCGTTTGTTTTGATCTTATCACCATTGATGTTTCATTTATTTCACTGAAAATTGTGGTTCCGGCGGTAAAACCGTTTTTAAAGCCCGAAGGCCGCATTCTGGCGCTGGTCAAACCCCAGTTCGAGGTGGGCAAAGGCCAGGTGGGCAAGGGCGGCGTCGTAAGGGACAAAGGGCTTCATGAAAAGGTGATCAGGGAGCTGAGCCTTTTTTTTGAAACAGCGGGGCTATGCTCCGCTAAATACGTCCCCTCCCCGATTACCGGCCCCAAGGGCAACCGGGAATTTCTTGTTTGTCTTTTTAAAGCCCCCGGCCTACTATGCGTCGAGTAACTGACTGATAGCTATTTGCATTGTTGTATTTTTTGGGCTTGATTTTTTTTGATCAGATAAGATAAGAATGACAAATTATTTCAAGGTTTGCTTAATACTTCAGGAGAGAGGAGTTTAATGGCGGATATGACTGAAAAACTGAGAAACATCGCTCTTATCGGACATGGCGGCAGCGGCAAGACGACACTGGCCGAGGTCCTTTTATTCAACGCAGGTGTGACCAAGCGCCTGGGCAGCGTGGATGAAGGCAATGCCGTCATGGATTTCGAGCCTGAGGAGCTGAAACGGCGTTCCAGCATCAGCAGTGCATTTCATCAGTTTGAATGGAAGAAGACAAAAATCAACCTGATTGATACCCCCGGGGACCAGAATTTTTTCTCCGACACCCGGATGTGTATGCAGGCGGCTGATGGGGCCCTGGTGGTTATCGACGCTGTTGACGGGGTCAAGGTGCAGTCGGAGCAGGCATGGGAATTCGCCGAAGAATTCAATCTGCCGGTCATGATCTATATCAACAAGGTGGACCGCGAACGCGCCGACTTTTTCAGGGCTTTTGAAGATGCCAAAAATATTTTCGATCCCAAACCCATCCTCCTGCAGCTGCCCATCGGCAAGGAAGACGAGTTTAAAGGCGTTGTGGATCTCTTGAGCATGAAGGCGATAACTTATGCTGACGGCAAAGCCTCAGTGGGAGATATCCCGGCCGATCTTAAAGAGACTGCGGACAGCGAACGGGAAGCACTGGTTGAAAACATTGCTGAAGCCGATGACGCACTTGTGGAAAAATACCTGGAAGGCGAGGAGCTATCCGAAAGCGACCTTTACGGCGCCCTTCAAAAAGGTGTTTTAAACCGAACCTTTGCCCCGGTTATCTGCGGCGCCGCCCTTAAACAGATTGCGGTGGATACTCTCTATGAGCTGTTCGTGGAAGCCATGCCCGCCCCTTCCCAGCGCGGGCCCAAAGCCGGGTATGAACCCGGAACGGAAACCGAAATCAGCCGGGCTCCGGATCCAAACGAGCCTTTTTCCGCTCTGGTGTTTAAAACCATTGCGGACCCCTATTCCGGCCGCTTAACTGTATTCAAAATATTCTCCGGAACGCTTGCCGGGGACGGGACCTTCTACAACCCCAACCGGGACGCCAAGGAACGCTACAGCCAGCTCCTCCAGCTGACCGGCAAAGAACAGAAACAGATCTCCGATGCCGGCACCGGAGATATTGTGGCCGTGGCCAAACTGAAAGAGACAAAAACCGGAGATACCCTCTGCGATCCGAACAACAGGATCGAACTAAAATCCGCAGCCCCGCTGACCGGAACCGTATCCTACGCAATTGTCCCCAAAAGCCAGGGCGATGAAGACAAAATTTTCTCCTCGCTGTCCAAACTGATGGAGGAAGACTCGGCCCTTACCCTTGAACGAAACGACGAGACCAGGGAAACCCTGTTGACCGGCATGGGCCAGGTCCATATTGAAACCGTTGTTGAGCGGTTGAAACGCAAATACAATGTCGAGGTCACCCTTACCCTGCCCAAGGTGCCTTACAAGGAAACCATAAAAAAGGCGGTCAGTGTTCAGGGCAGGCATAAAAAGCAGTCAGGCGGTCACGGCCAGTACGGGGACTGCTGGGTGCAGTTTGAACCCCTGCCCCGGGGCTCCGGATTTCAATTTGAGGACAAGATTGTGGGCGGCGTTATTCCCAAGACCTACATCCCGGCGGTGGAAAAAGGAATCGCCGAAGCCTGCCAGAAGGGCGTTCTGGCAGGCTTCCCCTGCATCGACTTCAAAGCGGTGCTCTATGACGGTTCCTACCACTCGGTGGACTCATCGGAAATGGCCTTTAAGATTGCTGGCTCCCTGGCCTACAAAAAAGCCGCTGAACAGGCGGAGCCCACACTGCTGGAGCCTGTCATGGAAATGGAGGTCACAACGCCGGAGGAATTTATGGGCGATGTCATGGGGGACTTAAACGGCCGGCGCGGCCGTGTTCTCGGGATGGAAGGAAAGGGCAAGAACCAGGTAGTTAAAGCCAATGTCCCCATGTCCGAAGTGCTCTCCTATGCCCCGGATCTTCGATCCATGACCGGGGGACGCGGTATTTTCAGCATGAAATTTTCCCACTATGATGAAGTGCCGGCACAGCTGCAGCAAAAAATCATAGAAGCCGCCAAGGCGGAAGAAGAGTAGCGTTTTACCCAGCCATTTTACGCCAGCTATTTTACGCCAGCTATTTTACGCCATCCGGGGGACAGGCTTGAGCCTGTCCCCTTCTCCCTGCCTTACCTGTTAATCTCGGAAATCATCCGGGCAATTTCAGATGCCTTTTTGGCCTTTTCCGCATCCTTTGCATTATCCCCGGCCCCAGCACCGGCCGCCTCGGTTTCCGGAGACAACGTCCTTTTTCCGGATGCTTTTCTCGGCTTTAATTCAGGGGAAGCAATGGCGACCGGATCTCCGTCGCGGGACATCAGAATGGAGAGGTTCGCCTTGAACTCAAAATCCAGCCGATAAACGATCTCGCCCCGGTGCAGCGCAATACTTCCGGATCGATGAATAAGGGAGTCGTTGAGCTCAATATCATAGCTTTCATTGATGGTTTTTTTGAGCGCTTCCCGGTCCAAATGTTTGGCAATAAACCGGATCAGCTGCCGTTCGCCTGAACGGATGACATCGGGACTGGAAATTTTCAATGCTTGAATCCTTTATTTTCTGCTGATACATGTGAATATTATTTATTTTTCGGTAACATTGTTTTGAACCGATGTAAAGACCATGACGGAGTTTCGGATGACTGCAATTGAACACCGCATCAACGGCCTGCGGCAGAAAATGGAAAGCGAAAAAATAGACACGTTCCTCATTTTGATCGAAGAAAACCGGCGTTATTTGAGCGGCTTTACCGGCGAGGACACCCAGTATGACGAATCCGCCGGTGCGCTTTTGATCTCGCCGGATTCAAACATCCTGGCAACGGACTCCAGGTATGAAATCCAGGCCCGGCAGGAATGTCCGGACTATGATGTGGTGATTTATCAAAAAGGGCTGGCAAAAGAGCTTCCCGGGCTTCTCAAATCGCTTAAGACCCGTCGGCTGGGGTTTGAAAGCCGCCGCCTCTCCCATGAGGGTTATGCGAAAATGCGCAAAGAACTGGATCATAGCGGCGGCTCCATTGAACTTGTCCCTGAATTGGAAATGGTGGAGGCGCTCCGGCTCATCAAAGATGAAACTGAAATCGAAGCTATCCGCAAAGCGGTTGAGCTTGCCGAGTCCGCGTTCGCTGGCCTGATCCAGACACAGATCGTACCCGGTGCCGCAGAAAACAGCGTCGCCTGGGAACTTGAAAAGCGCATGCGCGAGGCAGGCGCCCAGTCTCTGTCTTTCCCGGTGATTGCCGCATCCGGTCCCAACAGCGCCCTGCCCCACGCAATTCCCGGCAGTCGTAAGTTTCTGACAGACGAGCCCCTGCTTTTCGACTGGGGGGCAAGGCTTGACGGATATTGCAGTGACATGACCCGGACCCTGTTTCTGGGGAAGCCGGATAAAACCTTTCAAGAGGTGTTTACTACGGTCTATGACGCCCAGCAGAAAGCCATTGAAGCCATTCGCCCCGGCAAGGGGAGCTGCGAAATCGATGCGGTTGCCAGAGGTCACATCGAGGATAAAGGGTATAAAGGCTGTTTTGGCCATGGTCTGGGTCATGGTGTCGGGCTGGCCGTCCATGAAGCGCCTTCTTTAAGTCCGGTGGCCGAAAGGGAAAAAATTATTTCTGAAAACATGGTATTCACCGTTGAACCGGGCATTTATCTGCCCGGCAAGGGCGGGGTCCGGCTGGAGAACATGGTAGTGGTGAGAGCCCATGGGGCTGAAGTCTTCAACAAAATGGCCGTCCGAATGGAGCCGCCTGCTCCGTAAACGGGACATCCCCCATGGACAGGATCACCCCATGGACGCCCGGTAAACGGATGGGATCAATAAACGCGCTGAAATCGATGCGCAAAAAATCGGACAGAAGAAAATCGGACAGAAGAAAATGAACCTGCTGAATCAACTGGTAGACCAATACATTAATTTTCTGCTGGTGGAAAAAGGGCTGTCCAACGCCACCATTGATGCTTACTCAAGAGATTTGGCCAGATATGTTCGGTTCTTGAGGGCAAACAAAATGCCGGCTCTGTCTGAATCGGATACAACGGCCATTCTCAAATACCTCCTGCGGCTGCGCGATGAAGGGCTTTGCATACGCACCAGGGCCCGGCACCTGGTAACGATCCGGGGGCTGTATCGCTTTGCCGTGCAGGAGAAGGTTCTGAAAAAGGATCCGGCCCGGCTTGTGGAGCTTCCCAAGTCCGGTGTAAAGCTGCCGGATGTGCTCTCTGTCACCGAGATTCAGGACTTGCTGGAGGCCACCTGTAAGATTTCTCATTATGCTGT
>JAGYOT010000409.1 GCA_018399455.1 Desulfobacterales bacterium | reverse complement strand
AATATAGAACAAGCATTCAGCCTTCGCCCGGTTCACCGGAGACTGAGGGGGCTCAAAGCCGCCTGCGGTTTCCCTTGGGCCTTGCCGAGGTCATTGATATCGCCATCACCAACAATCCGGATCTGCAGCAGGCGGTTCACCGGATCGCCCGCGCAAAAGCCATGAAAAAATTGGCGGATTCGGCCTTCTGGCCGGTCGTGGGCGCTTATACCGAGTATACGCGCGGGGACTCACCGTCCGCATATCTGTTTAAGACAATTGATCAGCGCAGCCTTCCGCCGGATGTAGATTTCAACGATCCGGGGTGCTTTGAAAACTGGGAAACCGGCATTAACGCCCAAATGAACCTGTTTAACGGCGGTAAGGATTATCTGGGACAACGGATTGCGGAGCAGGAAGTAGATATTTCCGGTCTCGAACGCCAATCCGTGATAAACAGCCTGACCTCCCGCGTTATTGCCTCATACTACGATATCCTGTCGGCCCGGGAGTTCGTCGATATTGCCGGAGAGGCGATTGATACGGTCTCCGAACAGCTTCGCGTCATTCGCATTCAATACAAAGGCGGCAGTGCGTTAAAATCCGATGTTCTGTCACTTGAGGTCCGCCGCGCCCAGGCAAAAGAGGATCTGGTCAAAAGCGAAAACCGACTCAAACTTGGGAAGGCAGCCCTTGCCAACCTAATGGGTCTGGATCCCGCCGAAATCTCTGAAACAAAAAAATTCATCGCATCCCCGGCCACGACCCCGGTCCGGGTCCCTGAGGCTTATCCGGATGGACTGAACTATGCCCTTAAGCACCGGCCTGAACTGGAAAGGGCCAGAAAAAGGCTCATCAAGTCCCGCATGCACCTGGACGCAGCAAAAGCCGGCTATCTGCCCCGTCTGGACCTGATGGGCCAATACTATGTCGATGATCCTGATATGGACTACGACCGAGACCTGGAAAACTGGACAACCGGGCTGATATTGAACTGGGATTTCTTTACGGGCTTTTCCAGGAGGGCCAGGGTCGACCAAGCCGATGCCACGATCAGGGAAATGCTGGCCGCGGACCGGCAGGCCACCCTTGACGTGAAGCTGGATGTAAAACGTGCGTATCTCAACCGGGAAGCCGCCCGGGCAAGGTATGAAGTGGCTGCAAGCAGCGTCGTCAGCGCTCAAAAATCCTATCAACTGGTAAAGGCGCATTACCAGGGCGGCGCTGTTACAGTCACCCGATACCTGGAGGCCGAACTGGACCTGAACCGGGCGAAGATCCGACGCACGGCCGCTTTTTATGACAAGATCAAAGCCGATGCAGACCTCGCCCGCGCCATTGGCAAATGGGCCGGGCATAACCCGCAACCCCCGGAAAGACAATGAGCGTCATGAAAAACAGGAAACGAATCATCGCAGCCCTTATCGCCGGCCTTGGGATGGGGGCCGTAATTATACTCTTCTGGTTGTTGTCCAAAGATAAGATCAGCCCCGGCATAACTGCCCCGGAGCCGGAACCGGCCGGCAAAGCCATCGAAACGGTACAGGCAAAAATCAAGACGGTCACTGAATACTATAACGGGGTGGGTACGGTTCAGCCGCGTACCCAGGCACGAATTGAAGCGCGGGTCCCCGGTCAGATCAAGGCTGTATGGGTCAGGGCCGGCGAAGTGGTATCCGAAGGCCAAGGCCTGGTTGTCCTCGATGACCGTCAAATGAAATCCAGGCTTTCCCAGGCCAGGCAATCCCTGCAGGGAGCCATTTCTCAAAAAGCGCAGGCCAGGCAGGCGATCAACTCAGCGCAGGCAGCCTATGCGGAGGCCCAATCCGCATATCAGCGAACCAAAGCATTTTTCGAGGCTGAGGCCGCCGCTGAGACGGCGCTTGAAAAAGCCCGGAGCCATTTTTTTCAGGCTGAGGCCGCGCTGAAAAGAGCTAAAGATGGATTCTCCGGCGCCTCCGCTGCCGTCCGGATGTCGAAAGAGAGGGTCAGGGAGGCGGAAATCGCTTTGGGCTACACCAACATCAAGGCTCCGGCTGACGGCAAAATACTCAAACGACTGGCAGATCCGGGTGACCAGGCAATGCCCGGAAAACCCCTGCTGCTCATGCGCACTGAATCGGGATTGCGGTTGGAGGCGTTTGTGCGGGAAAGCCTGATTCAGAAAGTGTGGCCCAGCGCATTGCTTCGGGTGGAGCTTCCTTCCCTGCAAAAGACTGTTGACGCAGAAGTAGAGGAATTAATTCCGTATGCCGACCCCAAAAGCCGGAGCTTTCTGGTCAAGGCCCGCCTGCCCGATATGCCCGGACTCTATCCCGGCATGTACGGCAAACTTCTGATACCGCATAAGACGGTGGATGTCATCCTGATCCCCGGCAAAGCAGTGGACGCCGTCGGCCAGCTGGAGCTTGTTACGGTCAAAACCCCTGACGGGTGGGAGCGTCGTTATATCAAGACCGGCGATATTTATGGAGACCAGGTGGAAGTGTTATCCGGGCTCTCCGGCACGGAGGTCTTGAAAACAAAAGGGCCGGCCGATGACGAATAAGCTCGACTCCCCCGGAGGCATGATTCCAGGCATTGTCAGGCCGTTTCTCTATGGAAGACCGGCAATCATTCTTTTGATAGTCTCCTTATGCCTTGGGGTTGCAGCCATTATGGTTACTCCGCGGGAAGAGGACCCCCAGATTATTGTTCCTCTGGCCGACATTTACATCAACGCCCCCGGCGCCACCCCGGAAGAGGTGGAGAAACTGGTGGCGACTCCCCTGGAGCGCCTTTTATGGCAGGTCGAAGGGGTCGAATACGTCTATTCCATGTCC
>JAGYOT010000408.1 GCA_018399455.1 Desulfobacterales bacterium | reverse complement strand
GCAATTTTGACACCAGCAAACTCACGTTTTATTTTACCGCGGACGGACGCGTGGATTTTCGCAAACTGGTCAAGATGCTGGTCAAGGAGTATCGTACAAAAATTGAAATGCGACAGGTGGGCATCCGCAACCAGGCAAAAATGTGCGGCGGCATCGGACGATGCGGAAGGCAATTGTGCTGCAGTTCATTTATGACCAAATTTGATCCGGTCTCTATCAAAATGGCCAAAAGGCAGGGCCTGTCCCTGAACCCAACAAAAATCTCGGGCGTCTGCGGCCGGCTCATGTGCTGTTTGACATTCGAGAATGAAATGTATTACAAGCAGCAGCCGGATGCCTCCGCCGAAACCCCGAAGCCGAGCCAAGAGGAAACAGGAAAAGAATGACGACGCCCTATTACATCACAACCCCGATTTACTATGTAAACGCCAGGCCTCACCTGGGTCATACCTATACCACCATTGCGGCTGATGTGGTGCGGCGTTTCCACCGCCTCCGGAAACAGGAAACGTTTTTTCTGACCGGCACCGACGAGCACGGAGATAAAATTGTCAAGGCGGCACAGGCTGAAGGCAGGGATCCGGCGGACTATGCAGAACAAATCAGCCGGCTGTTCAGAGACCTGTGGCCCAAGTACAACATCTCCAACGACTACTTTATCCGAACCACGGACAGCGATCATATCGCCGTGGTCAAGCAGATCCTCCAGAAAATCTACGATGCGGGGGATATCTATTTCAGTGAGTATGAAGGGCTTTACTGTTACGGCTGCGAACGCTTCTACATGGAACGGGAGCTGGTAGAAGGCAAATGCCCGGATCACGGGACAAAACCGGAACTTATCAAAGAGGCCAATTATTTCTTCAAAATGAGCCGGTACCAGGACTGGCTGATCACATACATTAACGCGAATCCGGAAATGATCCAGCCGGAGCGGTACCGAAACGAGGTGCTCTCCTTTTTGCGCGAACCTCTGGATGACCTCTGCATTTCCCGTCCCAAAAGCCGTTTGACCTGGGGGATTACCCTTCCTTTTGACAGGGATTTTGTTACCTATGTCTGGTTTGATGCCCTGATCAACTACGTGTCTGCCCTGGGCTATCCGGAGGGGGAAAAATTCAGGAAATTCTGGCCCCAGGCCCGGCACATTGTTGCCAAGGATATTTTAAAACCGCACGGTATCTACTGGCCGACCATGCTGAAGGCAGCGGGGCTGGATATCTATAAAAGCCTTTATGTCCATGGATACTGGAATGTCGACGAGAGCAAGATGTCGAAAAGTCTGGGCAATGTCATTGAGCCTGACTATCTGCGCAAAACATACGGAACCGACGCGATCCGTTTTTTTCTGATGCGGGAAATGGCTTTTGGTCTGGACGCAAATTTTTCAGAGGACGCCCTGGTTCAGCGGATTAATTCCGATCTTGCCAATGATCTGGGGAATCTTTTCTCAAGGGTCCTCGGAATGTTCCATAAATACTTCAATGGCGTGGTCCCCGATGTTTCTCCGGCCATGCAGGAAGAAATCGCCTCTCTTCTTTCAAAACCGGCGCAGACCGCAATCAATACGTACCAGCAGGAAATGGAGCTCCTGCAGTTCCACAAGGCCATGATTGCCGTCTGGGACTATATCAGCGTGATGAACAAGTTTGTTGATACCGCCGCCCCCTGGGAGCTGGCCAGGCAGCCGGATCAAAAGGACCGGCTGGAGGCGGTGATCTATAACCTTCTGGAGGGACTGCGCGTCATTGCCGGGCTCCTCTACCCCGTAATGCCGGATACCGCCCAGACCATGCTCGCCCACCTGGGCTACGATACAAATAAAGTTGAATATCTGTCCCTTGAGGACCTGGGCCGTTGGCAGGTTTTAAGCCCGGGTATCCGGCTTGCCAAAGCGGTTACCCTGTTCCCGAGAATCGAGCCCAAAAATGAACAGCGAAAAGCGCCGAAGGGCGCATCCGAACCCATCCCCAAAGCGGAGGGGGAAGCCGAATCAAACGCCCGTAAACCGGAGATTGACATCAGCGATGTCGCCAGTCTGGACTTGCGTGTCGCCACCGTACTGAAAGCTGAAAAGGTCCCCAAGACCGACAAACTGCTGAAGCTCTCTGTTGATTTGGGATCTGAAGAGCGCACCATCGTCGCCGGCATAGCCCAGAGCTACGAACCGGATGCGCTTATCGGACGGCAGGTTATTGTGGTGGCCAATCTAAAACCCGCCAAACTCAGAGGAATACGCTCCCAGGGGATGCTGCTCGCCGCTGTCTCCGAACAGGGTGCACGCGTGGCGACCTTTGAAAAACCGCTGCCTCCCGGAACCCCGATTAAATAGGGCGGGCAAACCATTTCAGGCGTGAACAGGCAAGCTTGATGAATGCCTCCTGAAAAATAAGCAAACAAACCGAAGGAGGGATAAAAAATGGAAAGCACCCGTATCCCCGGACTGGAAACGCAAGCTACCCGAGTAGGATTGGGCACATGGGCCATTGGCGGCTGGATGTGGGGCGGAACCGATAAAGCCGTCTCCATCAGGACCATCCTTGCCGCCCTGGAAAATGGCATCAACATTATCGACACCGCCCCGATTTATGGCTTTGGTACCTCAGAAACGATTGTGGGAAAAGCACTCAAGGAGTTCGGCAAACGGGAGGCGGTGCTTATTGCCACAAAAGCGGGCCTTAATTGGAACGATCAAAAAAACAAGGTTTGGCGGGACTCCAGACCGGAGCGCATCCGCCGGGAGGTTGAGGACAGTCTCCGGCGTCTTCAAACCGAAGTTATCGATATTTACCAGGTTCACTGGCCT
>JAGYOT010000407.1 GCA_018399455.1 Desulfobacterales bacterium | reverse complement strand
AGGCATGATGGGGCGTCCGGCCGATGACGATGCCGGGCATGCCCGGGATGCACATGCCGGAAATGTTGAGCCCGGCGGCGTTGATCGATCCTTCCTGCACAATCGGGGGAACAGAAAATCCCATCTGAGGTCCGGAATAAATCGTGGGCCGGCCGGAAGCGGTTTTGTCCCCGCTGACCACCCACGCATAGGAGCCCATTTTTACCCAGGCATTAATTTTTTCCAGGGCGTCCTTGCGCTCCTGCATACGTTCGCGCAGTTTTTCCGCGACTGAACCCAGGTCAAAGTCCGGCAGCTGCCGGGCGGTGCCCGCGGCTGCAGCTGTTCCGGAATACCCGGTTAGAGACTTCTGCGCGTTGCTGTCTTCTGCGCCTGCAGCCTGACCGGATGCCGGGATATAGGTCTGAGCATCCGGATCATTCTTCCATCGCAGGTCATTGAACATCAGATACCCGTTGGTCGGTCCAAAAACCGTGGCAAGGTATTGGATCAAGACGGCGTTGTCGATCTGTCCCTGTTTAAGCGCCCCCGGATCGAACTGGCGGAGCAACATGGCCTGCCAGGCGAGGACATCCTCCGGTGTCCAGTCCCTTGGCAGCAAAGGGTGGTCCAGGCCCAGCTGGTTCCCCATGGCGTAGAATTCAAACGGCAGCCGGGTATGATCAGCCGTGACTTCGGCAATCCTTTGGTTCACGCCGGCCACGTATCCATCGATAACGGATTGGGTCTCCTCATCTAAAGAATTGTAGCCCTCGGTCAGTTCGGTGTCGCTGTATCCGATGGTTCGAATGAAGATATCCTGCTCCATCTGTCCGGCACCGAATATGGCGGAAAGTGTCCCGTTTGACGTTCGGCGCAGGGTTTCCATCTGCCACAGGCGGTCTTCGGCAACGGCATAGCCCATTGCCTTGAAAACATCATAAAGACTGTCTGTTTCATTGCCCTCAATGAACCAGACCCCTTTGTCATCGCGGCTGGTAGTGACACTGGCATCAGAGAACGCCGGCAACAGGCAGATGATCAGCAAAGCGGCAAGAACTGCCTCCCCCCAATGTTTCATGGTTCCCCCCCTCTCGTTTTGGCTTTTTGGTTGAAGTCTGTAGATGGAAACGGTTAGTCTCTCGGAAAGACTCTAAAAATTAACATATCTGCTTTCTGGTTTCAACCGATTTAACGCCCGGGCAAACACAGGGTCCCGTGCAGGTGACTTTTGGCTGGTTTGACATTCCCCTTGAGCCCCCATATTCTAATAAAGAACACAGGCGCTGCCATGCTCAGGCGTTTTCAGCATATTTCCCGGACGGAGACCGGGCAAAAGGAGAAGAAATGATTCATCATTCGCGGATTCGTCATCTGATCGGCGTCCCGCCCGAAAACGGATCCTATGTGTTGTATTGGATGCAGCAGGCCCAGCGTACCGAATTTAACCATGCCCTGGCGTTTGCCGTTCAAAAAGCCGATGAGCTGGATCTTCCGCTGGTTGTGGGCTTTGTTTTGATCCCGGACTTTCCCCAAGCCAATCTGCGGCATTACCGGTTTATGGCCGAGGGCATCAACGATGTCCGAATGGGTCTGGAACGACTGGATATTCCTTTTATCCTTCAGGCCGGCGAAATGGTCAAATCCGTGCTAAAACTGGCGGAACAGGCGGCATGGGTTGTTACGGACGTCGGTTATTTGACGCTTCAGCGGAAATGGCGGGACACAGTGGCAAAGGCCCTGGCCTGCCCGTTTTCAGCGGTTGAAAGCGATGTGATCGTGCCCGTCTCCGTCGCCTCGGAGAAACCGGAAATCGCTGCCAGGACTTTTCGGCCCAGGGTTTTGAAAAATAAGGATGCATTTTTGAATGTGCCGCCGGTGCTGCATGGCCGGGGACGACCGTTGTTGCTTCCAGAAGGCGTTACGGACTCCGCTGATGTGTTTGAATTGATCGCCCGGATGCCCATCAATGCGTCGGTCTCTCCGGTTTCATCCTTTAAGGGAGGACAGCAGGCGGCCAAAATCCGATTGAACCGTTTTATCGGGCAGAGCCTTGCCGATTATGAAACGCTGGCCCGGGACCCGGTGGCCCGGTGTCAGTCTGACATGAGTCCGTATCTTCACTTTGGTCATGTGTCGCCGGTTTTCATATACCAGGAAATTACGGCGGCTGACGCCCCTGATGCCGCAAAGTGGGCATTTCTTGAACAACTGCTGGTCCGCCGTGAATTAAGTATCAACTTCGTCTTTTACGAACCGGGCTATGCGCGCTACGAAACGGCCGTCCCTGCCTGGGCCCGGGAGAGTCTTGAACGGCATCGTTCAGATCCCCGCCCCTATGTCTATTCGCGGGATCAGCTCGAGCAGGCACAAACCCATGACGCCTACTGGAATGCCGCACAGATGGAAATGGCGGCCACGGGTAAGATGCACAACTACATGCGCATGTACTGGGGAAAAAAAATTATGGAGTGGTGCGAAGATCCGAAAGAAGCTTTTGATATCATGCTTTTTTTAAACAACACCCATGAGCTTGACGGCCGGGATCCTAACAGCTATGCCGGGGTTGCCTGGTGTTTCGGCCGGCACGACCGTCCGTGGCAGGAGCGGCCGGTCTTTGGCAAAATCCGTTATATGAATGCCCGCGGTCTGGAACGTAAATTCCGGATCGCAGAATATGTAGAGCGGGTCAGGGCGACAAGCTGATCAGGCGTTGCGTCCTGTCGCCGGGTGTTTACACCCGGGGCCGCCATGTGATAGTAAAATCACATCTACCTGGATTTAGGATCTCAAATCAATTTCAGTCATGTTAAGGGAGAGCACCGAGATGACAGCAGATGGGAGCGA
>JAGYOT010000406.1 GCA_018399455.1 Desulfobacterales bacterium | reverse complement strand
CTGGGGACAGCCGCGACCGAGATTTATGTCATGCACGGCGAGACCGCAGCGGTGGCCACCTATACCCGGCGGCTGATAAAGGATCAGGACGCGGGTCAGTCGCTGGAGCCCACCGTTAGTAAAATGAACGAGCTGGTGGAGAAATACCATGAGACCTCAAGGCCGCTTTTTTGTGCAAGAACCGGGCTTATTGACGAAATCGTGGACCTTGCCGAACTGCGGTGGTATCTGGAAGCCTTTGCCGGGGCGGTCTACCAGAACCCCGGATCCATATGCCCGCTGCATCATCTGATGCTGCCGCGAATGATTAAAGGATAGACGCAAAGGGCTTTTCGTCAAACAGGCGCTACCGGAACGGTTCCGGCCGCAGGAGGCCCTGGTCCTGGTATGGGGAGAAGTCGTTAAGTGCTTTTAATTACCGAAAACAGATTCGAAAAATAGATTCGAAGCAAGAATACCGTTAACCTGAAGCCTAAAGAAAGAGGGGGTGGAGAGATGGCAATTGAAAGCAATGTGACACCGGAACAGATCGAAATGTATACGCGGTTGGGGTTCTGGGACGAATGGACGTTTTGCGACTATATCAAGCGGTGGGCAAAGGCCTTCCCGGACAAGGAAGCCCTTATTGATGCGAAAACACGCCTGACGTGGTCCCAGTATAAAACCATGATGGACCGGATGGCTCTCAATTTTCTTGAGCTGGGAATCAAACGCGACGATCTTGTGGTTGCCCAGGTTGCCAACTGCGTGGAAGCCATTATCTGTGAATTCGCCCTGGCACGAATCGGGGCGTGTATTGTCCCGCTTGCGATGCAGTGGAGAGAACATGAACTGAACTATGTGCTAAGCCTTACTGAATCCCCTGCGGTTATCGTTGCCAGGGAATACGCCGGATTCAATTATGTCGACCAAGCCAAATCCCTGCAAAGCCGGAACCCCGGTCTCAAACATATTATTGTGCTGGGCGACGACGTGCCGGAAGGCACGGTTTCTTTCAATGAAATGTGGAACAACAGGCTGGAGGAGACGTACCCGGACACCTACCTTGATGAAAACTGCCCGATTGACGCCAATGATGTCCTGACGATGTGCTTTACCTCGGGGACTGAAGCAGACCCGAAAGGCTGTCCGAGAACGCACAACCATTGGAAGGTTTTTGAACGATCGGCATTTCTTCATCATCTGACGGAAAATGTCCATGACCGGGTGGTTATGGCACTGCCGTGGATTAACCTGTTTGCCCAAAGCGTGGGCGTGCTTTCAATGGCCATGGTCGGGGGGAGGGTGATCCTGCTGGACGGTTTTGTTCCCGCCGACATGGCCAAAACTATTCACAAGGAAAAAGCAACCCTTTATGCCGGAGTCCCGGCCATGCATGTGGCCCTGCTCAATTACCCTGATCTGGATCAATATGATCTCAGTTCCCTGCGGGTTGTGGCCAGCGGGGGCGCCCCGTGCCCGACGCCGGTGATCAGGCAGATGATGGAGAAGTTCGGCTGCCTTGTGTGGAACGGTTTCGGCTCCAACGAGGGGCATTTAAATGTAACCGAGGTGGGTCTCAATCCGGAACTGGTATCCACAACCATCGGCCTGAAACAGCTCTACAGTGATGTCAAGATTGTGGATGAAAACAACAACAGGGTAGGCCCCGGGGTGGTCGGTGAGTATTGTCAGAAAGCCCCGTTTGTGATCGCAGGTTATTATAAACGGCCGGACCTCAACCAGTCCAAATGGGACGATGAAGGCTTTTATCATTCCGGGGATGCCTGTTATGCGGATGAGTCCGGGTTTTATCATTTTTCCACCCGTTTAAAGGATATCATTATTCGCGGTGGAATGAATATTAGTGCCGAAGAGGTGGAATTCGTTTTGTATCGGCATCCCAAGATACTCAATGTTTCGGTGGTGGGGATGCCCGATGACCGGTTGGGGGAGCGCGCCTGTGCCTATGTTGAACTCAAGGAAAAGGGAGATGTCATCACGCTCGAGGATGTCAAGGCATTTATGGAGCAGGAGAAGGTGGCCAAGTACAAGTGGCCCGAAAGGGTTGAGGTCGTGGAGACGCTGCCCAGAACGCCCACCGGTAAAGTCCTTAAATATGTACTGCGTGATGAAATTGCAAAAAAAACACAAACAGAGGCCGGCACTTAAAGACACCCTCGCCTGTTTCCTGGTATTGCCATCACGAGGGAATCAATCAACGAGATCCCGGGGACAGATTTTAAATCTGTCCCCATAAGACGGCCCCGGCTTGCATTGATTCAAAAACTTCTTACCCGATGCTTTCCAGCCGTTCGGAAAGGATTTCTTTTAATCGTTTGGGGTTGGCCTTCCCCTGGGAGGCCTTCATGGCAAGGCCCATGAAAAATCCAAGCACCTTTGGGTTCCCGTTTTTGTAGTCCGCCAGGTCATCGGGATGCCCGGCCAGGGTTTCATCCACGATGGCCTCGAGCTGGTCCGCGTCAGAAACCTGCCGGAATCCGCCCCGGCTTACAATTTTTTCAGGCGAAGCCTCATTGTCCAGCATCCGGACCAGAACTTCCCGGGCGCCCTTGGTGTTTATCTGCTGCTGGTCAAGCAGCCGCAACAAGCCGGCAAATCGTTCGGGGCTGAGGCAGGTCCCGGCGAGGTCCCGGCCGCGATCCCTGAGAGCCGGCATCAGATGGCCGGAAATCCAGGTGGCGGCCTTGCGCGGGCTTATGCTCTGTTTAACACTGGCTTCGAAAAATTCGGATATATCACGTTCCTGACTCATGGCAAAAGTTTCGCTGGGGGTGAGACCGTAATCGGCAAAAAACCGTTCGGCTTTTTGGGCCGGCATTTCCGGAAGTC
>JAGYOT010000405.1 GCA_018399455.1 Desulfobacterales bacterium | reverse complement strand
GGGATGGATTACGCCGCCAGAGCACTGCTGATCTGAGCGTAGAGCTGCTGATGATTGAATCCCATAAGCTGGGGAGCCTCGCTGGGACAGGCGGCCGTGCAGGCCCCGCAGCCCTTGCACAGGGCGGAATTGACCTCAGCGACACCGGTTTCCGGATTCATGTGAATTGCTTTATAGGGACAGACCTCGACACAGCCGCCGCATCCGGCACATTTTTCCGGATCTATCCAGCTGACGATACCGCCCACCTTGATGGTTTCCATGGCCAGGAAGGTAAGTGCGCGGGCTGCTGCAGCCTTAGCCTGGGCAATGCTCTCGTCAATGGGTTTCGGGTAATGGGCCAGACCGCACATGAACACACCGTCCGAGGGAAAATCCACGGGACGGAGTTTCTGGTGCGCTTCCAGGAGCCATCCATCCGCATCTTCGCTTACTTTGAACATTTCGACCAGGGAACGATCCCGGCGCGGGATAATGGCGGAGGCCAGGCACAGCAGTTCGGCGTCCACGCAGAGGGGACGGCCCAGGATCGGATCCGTAAAATCGATGCGCACCTGCTCGCCCGCGGCGGAAACTTGCGGGGGTTCATCCGGGGTATACCGGAAAAACAGTACGCCCTTGGAACGGGCCTCGCGGTAAAGCTCCTCGCGCAGGCCATAGGCTCTTATATCCCGGTATAGGACGTAGACATTGGTCTCCGGCCGGCGCTGTTTCAGGGCGATGGCACTCTGCAGGGTATGGGTACAGCAGACCTTGGAACAATAGGGGCGTTCCGGATTCCGGGATCCGACGCACTGGATAAAAACGGCGTTGGATATTTGATCCAGTCCCGGATCATCGGCCAGGAACCGGTCATCGAGTTCCAGGTGGGTGCAGACCGCCGGATGCTCGCCGTACAGGTATTGTTCCGGCTTGGATTCCACTGCGCCTGTGGCAATGATCGCCACACCGTGGGAGATGGTCTCCGGGCTGCCCTGGCCGGCAAGGGTGGTTTGAAAATTGCCCACAAAGCCGTCTACATTCGTCACGCTGGATTGCATGTGCACGGTAATCCGCTGCTCTTCCTTGACCTCCCGGATCAACTCCTGCAGGCGCGTCTGGATGTCTTCTCCCTGCCAGGTATGGACAAGATGCCGGGCGTTGCCGCCCAGATGTTCGCTTTTCTCCACCAGGTGGACCGGGTATCCCTGCCGGGCCAGGCCAAGGGCTGCGGCCATGCCGGCAAGGCCTCCTCCCACTACCATTGCGCTGTGGGTAACCGGCAGCTCTGTCTGGTGCAGGGGGGCAAGGAGCGCTGCCTTGGCTACGGACATTCGCACCAGATCTTTCGCCTTCTGTGTTGCGGCATCAGGTTCATCGCTATGGACCCATGAATCCTGGTTGCGGATATTGGCCATTTCGAACAGATAGGGGTTTAACCCGGCAGCCGTGAGGGTGGCCTGGAACAGGGGCTCATGGGTACGCGGCGTGCAGGCCGCCACCACCACACGGTTCAATTGCTCCGACGCGATCACCCGGGCAATTTTGTCCTGGGTGTCCTGGGAACAAGTAAACAGGTTTTCCTCCACATAAGCCACATTGGGCAATGTTTTGGCATACTCGGCCACCTCCGGTACACGGACAACTCCGGCTATATTGATGCCGCAGTCGCAGACAAAAACGCCGATTCGCGGCTGCAGGCCAGTAACGTCGATTTCTTCCGGGAGTTCGACGGTTTGGGTGAGGCTGCCGCGAGCCGGGGCCAATGGTTCCGTAGCAGCAAGAGCGGCAGAGGAGGCCTCCATCACGGAATGGGGAATGTCCTTTGGGCCGGTAAATGCTCCGCAAGCGTAAATCCCCGGTACAGAGGTGGATACCGGCTGAAAGCTGCCGGTATCGGTGAATCCGTATTGATCCAGGGAAACATCCAGGCGCTTTGCCAGCTCTTTTACTTCCGCCGGAATCTCCAGGCCGGTAGAGAGGACCACCATGTCAAAATCTTCCGCGCAGGTGCTGCCGTTGGTTTTCACGTATCGCAGATGCAACTCATCGGAATCAAGGCGCTGTTCCACTGAATGAACCCGGGCCGGTTCCAGGCGAATCCCGGATTGCACGGCTTTGTCTGCATATTTGTCAAAATCTTTGCCCTGGCTGCGCAGATCCATATAGAAAATCGTGCATTCCAGGGGCTCCTTGCTGTGATCCTTTGAAATAATGGCCTGTTTAAGAGCATACATACAGCAGACCGATGAGCAATAGCCGTTGCCGCAGCGGTTGATGTCCCGCGACCCGACGCACTGAATCCAGGCAAGCTTCTTCGGCGCTTCTCCGGCTTTCGCGGCGGAAGGCTTGATCAGATGGCCGCCATAGGGCCCGGTAGCGGAAAGAAGTCGTTCGAATTCCAGGGAAGTGACTACGTTGGGGGAAGTGTCGTAATTGTAAATATCCATTCCGCTGGGATCAAAGGAGGAAAATCCGGGTGCCAGAACAATGGAGCCCACGGCGAGGCGCCGGTAGGTATCCGTATCGTCGAAATTGATGGCGCCTGCCGGGCAGACCTTTGCACAGGCGCCGCAGCGGCCTTTCTGCAGATAGATGCAGGCGTCCGGATCAATGGTGTACTTCAGCGGAACCGCCTGGGCGTAAGGGACATAGATGGCTTTTCGTTTTTCCAGCCCGGCGTTGTAGGTGTCGAACACTTTCTTGGGGCATTTGGCCGCGCATTGACCACAGGCTATGCACTTGTCCGTGTCCACGTAGCGGGGCCGCTGGCGGATATCGACGTTAAAGCGGCCCACCTCGCCGCTGACGGCCTCGACCTCTGCCAGGGTAATCAGTTCAATATTATTATGCCGGCCGACCT
>JAGYOT010000404.1 GCA_018399455.1 Desulfobacterales bacterium | reverse complement strand
TTGGCATCTCCCGCATCAAAGCAGGCCTGGCCGACAAGCGCTGCCTGCTGATCGCCCAGAGCCCCACAGACCGGCACCTCTGCACCCAACGGGCCGTCCTTCCGGGTTGTACCCCAGGTCCCGGCATCAATTGAGGGCACGATGCGCGGCAGCATCTGCTCCGGGACTTCAAGCGCTTTCAAAAGTTCCTTATCCCAGGAAAGGGTGTCAATGTTCATCAAAAGCGTCCGGCTGGCGTTGGTGACATCCGTTACATGAGAGCCGCCATCCGGCCCGCCCGTCAACCACCAGATAATCCAGGATTCAATGGTGCCGAAAAGCGCATCCCCCTTCTGTGCATCATTTTGCGCGCCATCGGCGTTATCCAGAATCCAGCGAAGCTTGGGGCCTGAAAAATAGGTGGACAAGCGCAGGCCGGTGCGTTCACGAAAATACGGATCGCCATGCGCTTCGGCCAGGCTGCGGCAAATCTGATCGGTTCGGGTGTCCTGCCAGACAATGGCGTTCATGTAAGGCTTTCCGGTATTTCTGTTCCAGACCAGGGAGGTTTCGCGCTGGTTGGTGACGCCGATGGCAACAATATCGCCGCCTGTCAATCCCGTCCTGGCTAAGGCCTTGCCGACAACCGCTTCGGTGTTATGCCAGATTTCCATGGGATCATGCTCCACCCAGCCGGGCCCGGGAAAAATCTGCCGGTGCTCCTTCCGGCCGATGCCAACGATATCGCCCTGACGGCCGAAAATAATAAACCGGTTGCTTGTGGTCCCCAGGTCCAAAGCGCCAATGTAGTCTCCCACGGCTTCGCCTCCATGCTCAGCACCATATTGGGTTGCTGCTATACGACAACGATTGATTCCTGAAACCGGCCCAGTTGGGAGAGGCCTTCTTGGGTTACCACATGAGTGTTTTCAATCCCCACCACCCCCCTGCCAGGGAAAATGACCTTGGGCTCAAGCGCTATGATCATGCCCGCCTCAAGCGGCAGCTTCTGTCCCCTTGCCAGAAAGGGGAACTCATCCAGCTCAAGGCCGATGCCGTGCCCCACAAAACGAATCCGCTGCTCGCCGGTCCCCATAAAATATTCATCCAAGCCGTATGCTTTGGCTTTGGAAAGGGCCAGCTCATAAAGATCCCCGGCCTCCGTGCCCGGCAGGGCGGCCTGTTTTATGGTATCTTGTACCGCAATCATGGCGTTATGGGCGGCAACCAAGTCCTCCGGCAGCTCGCCGACAGAGAATATACGCGTATGGTCCGACAAATAACCGTCCAGAACAAACACCAGATCCACCAGCACCGGTTCATGCCGTCTGATGGGCCGCAGGCTGGAGCCTTGGGCCATAGCCGCATTAACGCCCGCTCCCCCGGTAGGAGAGGCCAGATAGCTGGGCTCAGCCGCCGTTGCCCCGGCCATGACATGGCCGTAAAAGAGTTCAGCACCGAAAAGCCGCATCCGAACAAGACCTTGATGGCCCCATTTCCTTGCCTCTGCTTCGATTCGTCCGGCCAGTTCAATCTCGGTGATGCCTTCTTTGAGAATCGAGGGCACCGCTTCTGCCAGCCGGTCGGAATAATGGGCGGCCTTTCGGATCAGGCCGATTTCATAATCGGATTTAACCGCCCGGACCATTCGAATGGCATGGCTGATATCGATTATCCGTGTTTTTTCCAGCAGATCAATGTATTTCAGATACTGATTGGCGGGGAGCACATCCAGCTCAAGCCCCAGCCTGCCGGGCACTGCAATCCCGTGCTGGCCGAGAATTTTCGGCAATTCCCGCGGACCCGAAAAACTAACGACCTGCGGCAGGGCGGATTCAGTCCGGGCACGCTCAAAATCTTTACGTATCATCAGCACGGGATTGCCCCGGGCGGGAATATAGAGCTGGCCCTGCTGGATCGTACCGCTGAAATAGAAAAGATCGGCGTTTTGAAGAATCAGCGCACCGTCTATGGCCTCCTCCTGCATATACGCCTGCAGCTTCTGCCAGCGCGCCTGGAGCTCATCCGGAGGCGTCATCACTTGGTTATTCAGCATATTTGTTTCTTTCGATTTTAATTTCAAACGGTTCCGGCATTAGGATTTAATAATGCCAGGCGATTTTTCTGTTGTAAACGGATATTTTCCTGTGTTAAGTATTCCATAATGATGTTTTTTTTAATGAACATCTCTTACACATCCAAACACCACATTGCCCTTAATGTCAAGCACCTTGACCGGAACCAATAAAAACAGGCCCCGCAGCATGAGCCCCGAGCCAATTCAGACGCAACTACTGAAAAGCCAGGAAGCCTTAACCCCGGATGAAGCGTTCCATCGCCAAAACAGCTACTTGACAGCCCTGCATGAAACCTCGCTTGAACTGATTGAAAAACTCGACAAAGAGGAGCTGCTGGAGAGCATCCTTAACCGCGCGGCATTGCTGACCGGCACCAAGCATGGCTATGTCTATTTACGCGAACCCGGCGAGGCGCAGATGCAGATGCAAATGGGCCTGGGCTTTTTCAGGGATCAACTGGGACGTAAAGTGGCCATCGGAGAAGGCATGGGCGGACAAGTATGGGCCAAAGAAGCCCCGCTTCTGATATATGACTATAAACACTGGCAGGGACGGCTGCAAGATAAAAAGCTGGACCAGCTCCGCGCCATTATTGGCATCCCCCTGAAATCCGAGCAGGCGGTTCTGGGAGTGATCGGAGTGGCCCATATCCAAGGGGATCGACGGTTTGACCAGGAAGATGTCACTGTTCTGGAACGCTTTGCCGCGCTTGCGACCATCGCCCTGGAAAAGGCCCGCCTGTATTCGGATGTCAAGCGGGAACTGGCGGAGCGGAAGCGGACCGAGG
>JAGYOT010000403.1 GCA_018399455.1 Desulfobacterales bacterium | reverse complement strand
CACGATTGAACTCATGGCTGCCAGCCGGTCCCTGCTTAAGTTTCACTCCATGAAAGGACCAAGACTCGGAATTATTACCGCAACCGGCGCCGGCGGCATCTTTGTGCTCGATTGCCTCGAAGACTCCGGCCTGCAATCAGCTCTTCTGCCGGAGACGCTGACCCGCCAGCTGGAGTCCTCCAGGATTGAATGGCACAGGCTTCGCAATCCTTTGGATATCTGGCCCCTGGGCATGGTGTCCGGATCATTTACCAGGGTTTTTGAAAATGCAGCACGATTGCTTATCCAGGAGCCGGCGGTAGACGCTGTTTTGGGCGTAATCCCGGTTTTAAGTTCCCCCCTGCATGCTGATATGGACATGGCCTCCTGCCTGAAGAAAATTGTCGGGGCTAATACGGAACAAAAGCCGATAGCGATTTTCGCGTACGGAGATGGAAAACAGCAGCTGAAAACCGAGATTGATCACATGGCCGACGTATGCGTTTATCCAAGCGCTGATGAAGCGATAATGGGGCTTGCCGCCACATGGCGGTATTTTCGGGCCCTCTCTTCCCGATGGGGCGATGAAGCGCCGGCTGCGATAAAACAGCCATTGCCGGGCAAGCGGCCGATAGCGCTCCCTTCAAACAAGCTTCTTTTGGGGGAAGAGAGCTTTGATCTGCTCAGACATTACGACATCCCGCTGGCTTCCGGCGCAGTGGTGAAGGACCCCGCTTCGGCGGCGGCTTTGGCCGAACGTATCGGATATCCGCTTGCGCTGAAAATTCTCTCCCCCCAGTGGATTCACAAATCTGATATGGGCGGCGTGAAAACCAATATCAGGAATACCGAGGCCCTGGAGAACGCTTTCAACGAACTGCACGGCCGTTTTTTCAAACAAACGCCTCAGGGGATCTATAACGGGGTATGGATCCAGCAACAGGTCCAGGGTATGGAAATGCTGTTTGGCATCAAGCGGGATCCGCAGTTCGGCCCGTTGGTTCTGGCCGGTTTTGGCGGGATCTATACAGAAATTTTCAGAGATGTTTCCAGGGCGATGGTTCCCGTCACTGCGCCTGAGGCCCGGGAAATGATTGAGAGCCTTAAATGTTATCCATTGTTAAAGGGATTCAGGGGCCAGGCCGGTATTGATACGGATCAATTAGAGGCTATTATTCTCTCCCTGTCCCGATTGGCAACGGATTATCCTGAAATTGAAGAACTGGACCTCAATCCCGTTATCGTTAATGAAGAAGGCGCCTGGTGCGTGGACAGCAGGATCGTTTTCGCATCATATCCCGCCCGAACGGGCCCATAAAGCCGAAATGATGATGTTTATAACAGAATCAATACAAGGAGTCTACCATGCTTGAATTAACTGACTCGTCCTTATTCCGGGAGCAGGCCTTTGTCTGCGGCAGCTGGGTTGATGCGGATTCGGGAAGGCGTTTTGATGTCGTCAATCCCTCAACCGGAAAAACGATCGGTTCCGTGCCGGATATGGGCCGCGAGGAGGTGAGCCGGGCCATTGATGCGGCGGAGGCCGTGTTCTTCATGTGGCGGGAGGAAACCGCCAGGGACCGGGCGACCTATCTGAAGCGCTGGCATGACCTGATGATGGAAAACCAGGAAGACCTGGCGCGTATCATGACCGCCGAGCAGGGCAAACCCCTTGCTGAATCCCGGGGCGAAATCGCTTATGCCGCGGCTTTTATTGAATGGTTCGCTGAAGAAGCAAGGCGCATCTACGGTGATGTGATCCCCTCCCCCAAGGCCGAAAGCCGTATCCTGACCATCAAGGCACCGGTCGGAGTCTGCGCCGCGATTACTCCCTGGAACTTCCCCTCGGCAATGATCGCCCGCAAAGCCGCCGCCGCCCTGGCTGCCGGCTGCCCCATGGTAGTCAAACCCGCGGGACAAACGCCGTTTTCAGCGCTCGCGATGGCCGAACTGGCCCGGCGCGCCGGCATGCCGGCCGGGGTTTTTAATGTCGTGACCGGGGATTCAAAAACCATTGGCCGGGAACTCACGGAAAACCCGACCATACGAAAGCTCAGTTTCACCGGCTCTACCGAAACCGGCAGACTGCTCATGAAGCATAGCGCCGGCACGGTTAAGCGCCTCTCCCTGGAGCTTGGCGGCCATGCCCCTTTTATCGTCTTTTCCGACGCCGGTCTCGATGCCGCGGTTAGCGGGGCCATGGCTTCCAAATATCGAAACTCGGGCCAGACCTGTGTCTGCGCCAATCGCTTCTACGTGCACACCGATATTTATGATGAGTTTATCTCGCAGCTTACCGATTCCGTAAAACGGCTCCGGGTGGCCGACGGATTTGCCGACGGCGCCCAGCAGGGCCCTTTGATCGATACGGCTGCGGTTGAAAAGGTGGCGGCGCAGATCGCCGACGCCCTGGAGAAGGGCGGTGAAGTGCTGTGCGGCGGAGGCCGGCATGCATTGGGCGGCAACTTCTTCGAGCCTACCGTCATTGCCGAAGCGACGCCGGACATGCGAATCGCCGTGGAAGAGACATTCGGACCCGTCGCACCGGTCTTTCGCTTTCGCGAGGAGACCGAGGTTATCGGTATGGCCAACAACACGGATTTCGGACTTGCAGCCTATTTCTATACCCGCGATGTCGGCCGTATCTGGCGGGTCGCCGAAGCATTGGAATACGGCATTATCGGGGTCAATACCGGTCTTATTTCAACGGAAGTGGCCCCGTTTGGCGGAATGAAACAATCCGGCTTCGGCCGGGAAGGCTCGAAATACGGAATTGACGAATACCTGGAGATCAAGTATCTCAACGTTTCCGGGCTGGCCGAGTAGACCGGAAGGAACGAAAAGCTATGGTCTATGTTAGTACCCG
>JAGYOT010000402.1 GCA_018399455.1 Desulfobacterales bacterium | reverse complement strand
CGTGGCCTCCGGTCAGGTCCAGCGGAGGGCTCCTCTTTATGTCTGGGTCTCCCTTCTGGCATCGCCTTTTTTTGTTTTGTGGAAGATGCCGCTTTATCTGCGCATGATCCTTCGGGGACGCAGCCGCGAGTGGGTGCGGACCCGGCGTAAGGCTGAAAAACGGGATTAACGGTCTTTTCCGGGAAAAATTCATCTGCCCAGGTATGCGGATAGCTTGGCCATCAATACCTGCTTTTCGATGGGCTTGGTGATGATGTCGTCCATGCCCGCCTGAAGACAGCGCTCCCTTTCTTCCTTGATCGCACCCGCAGTCACCGCGATGATCGGCGTGTACCGTTTTGTGCCGGCCTCCTGCAAGCGGATCGACCGGGTGGCCTCCAGCCCGTCCATTTTCGGCATCTGGACATCCATCAAAACCAGATCGGGTTTTTTATCTTCAACCAGGCGGCAGGTTTCAATGCCGTTTTCCGCTTCAACAAGGCTTAAGCCGGGTATCATTTTTCTAAGCATTGTCCCGGCAAGCAGCATGTTGGCCTGATTGTCCTCAGCGATGAGGATGGTCGGCTTGGAGGGAAAAATTTCTGCCTTTGGCCGGACGGCTTTCGCCGGTATGCCGGCGGCTTCCGCGCTCCCCTGGTTGTCCGTGTAGATGCGCTTGAGGTGTGAAAACAGCTCCCTTAACTTAACCGGTTTGACGAGCTTATAGACAATGCCCAATTCTTTGCACGCCTCAAGAACACTTCCTTCATCGATGGAGGTGTAGAGCAGAATGACCGGCTGCCTGCCTGAGCGCGCGGGCAGTTCCCCGCGGATTCGCTTAATGGTCTCAAGCCCGTTCATGCCCGGCATGAGGTAATCGACGATGATCACATCAAAGGGCTCTGTTCTCCTGATCAGTTCAACGGCTGAAGCCCCGCTGGCGCAGCCGGTGCAGGCAATTCCCCGGCGGGTGAGCATTTTTTTAAGAATCAGGCGGTTGTTTGCGTTGTCGTCAACAAGCAGTGCTCTGTTGATACTTAATTTTATTTTGGATTCTTCTGTTTTGTTCTGCCGGCATGCGGCAGGTACTGAGAAAGAAAACGTCGAGCCTTTGCCCGGACTGCTCTTAAGCCTGATCCGCCCGCCCATTTTTTCCACGATAAGCTTGGATATGGCAAGGCCCAGGCCGGTGCCGCCGAATTTTCTGGAGATGGACATATCTGCCTGGGAAAAGGCTTTAAACAGTTTTTCCTCCTGTTCTTTGCTTATTCCGATGCCCGTATCCCGGATCGAGAAACGAAATTCGCCCATGCCGCCTTCACCCGGGGTGAACTCGGCGTTAAGCTCTATTTCTCCCGCTTCCGTGAATTTGACGGCATTGGCGAGCAAATTGACCAGCACCTGTTTCAGCCGTATCGGGTCCACCCGGGCCCGGCCGGGCATGTCCGGATCAATGTCGAGCAGAAGCTCCAGGCCTTTTTTTGCAGCCGGATACCGCGTCATGTCCACGGCCTGCTCAACGAGCGTGACGATGTCGGACTCGATGATGTCAAGATCGAGCTTCCCGGCCTCGATCTTGGAGAGGTCAAGGATGTCATTGATGATTTCCAACAGGGAGTGGGCGGAGACGGCGGCGTTTTCCAGGTACTGCTGCTGCGTGGAAGAGAGCCTGGTTTCCGCCAGCAAATCCATGAAACCGATAACGCCGTTGAGGGGCGTGCGTATTTCATGGCTCATGGCGGCCAGAAAATCCGATTTTGCCCTGTTGGCGGCGTTGGCGTCCTCTTTTGCCTTGATCAGTTCTTCCTCATATTTTTTGCGGACCGTGATATCTTCCATCAGGGTGTAGAGGCTTACGACCTCGCCGTTTTGGTTTTTCATGGGGATGAGGTATGCGGACAGCCAGAGCTTTTTGCCCCAAAGGCTGGTATACTGGAGCTCCAGCAGTTTTATAGCTCCGGATTCCATGCAGTCAAGAAACGCGTCCGCATACCCGTTTTTCACCAGGGGCGGATGGGTCAGCAGGTTTATCTGTTTCGTGGCCTCCGGCGAGGGTGATCCCAGCATGTCGACCAGAGAGGAATTGGCCTCTATAATTTCTCCATCCGGGTTGGCAATGTAGATCCCTATGGGCGAATGTTTGAAAAGCATCCGGTACCTGGCTTCGCTTTCCTTCAAGGCCTGCTCGATCTTTTTCTTCTCGGTGATGTCCCAGGAGTTGCCCAGATACGAGACTACTTCGCCATCGTCATTTTTCAGCGGAGAGGCGTTTGAGGTATGCCATACCCACTGCCCATTCTTTTTTTTTACCCGGTACTCAATGCCTTGCTGCTTTCTGCCCGTTTTAATTACCGTACTCAGGAAATTCCGGGTGGCCTGCAGGTCTTCGGGGTGAACAAACGGTTCAAAACTTTTTCCTTCAACCTCTGAGATGTCATGGCCGAACATTTCTTTCCAGTTGGGCGATACATAGGTAAAAATTCCTTCCCCGGAAATCGTATACACCAGGGAGTTTAGACTCTCCACAAGCGTTTGAAACTTTGTCTCGCTTTCCTTTAATTTTTTCTCCCGTCTCCTGCGATGGGTGATGTCATGCATAATGACGACGGCGTGCCGGTTTTCGTCCGTATAAAAAGGGTTAACGGAAAATTCGACGGGGAACTCGTGGCCATCCTTGTGGTTGCACTTCAGCTCAAGCGTTTTGTTTTGTGTGCTGCCACAGCCGGTTTTTCGGAAATGATCGAAACCGGCAAGCAGCGTTTTGCGGCCGGGTGCCGGTACAATCAGCCTGAGGAGGTTTTTCCCCAAGGCATCCCTTGCGGTGAAGCCGAAAATCCGCTCGGCGGCCGGGTTCCACTCGTTAATCACACCA
>JAGYOT010000401.1 GCA_018399455.1 Desulfobacterales bacterium | reverse complement strand
ATCACCAGAAGGGGGTTATGAAGGAAGGGCCCTTGGATTTTCCATTTTTTAAAACACGTGTGCCTTTCTCGGGAATATACTGGATGACAAATTCGTCATGCGTATGGAGCCTGCCTTCGAAGCAGTCAATAAAGTCTTCCGCCTTATCCCTTATCGGACTGATATCCCCGTCGGGCATGGTATTACGAAACCCCTTGGAAAAAGCATCCCGCATCCGTTCGCTGCTGGCAAAAAATGCATCCGTGACATGCAGACGAATGGCCATGGGCTCATCCCTTTCGACCACTTCCCGCCAGTTCTTCTCCGGTTCAGGCAGATAAAGGCCGGCAATATAAACCGATTGTGCGAATACGGATCGTTGCCCAATCCCGTTTAAAACAAGGGGTCCGGCTTCGGTTTCCATCGCCTCCGGCATGTCGACCCCGCTTAACTGCCTGGGGAAAATAGCGGATGAGGGCAGCATCAAAAGAAAAAAAGCAAGCATCCATGGGATCCAGTGCCTGGCCATCACAGGCCTCCTCTTCAGCTGATACGCAAGCTGCCGACAAGCTCGCTGACGTGACCGATGCCCTCTTTTTCAAGAAACCCGCGGATGCCGTCAACCACTTCCATCGTTACGCCTGGATTGGTAAAATTGGCTGTTCCCACCTGCACGGCTGAGGCACCGGCAATCATAAATTCCAGGGCATCCTCCCAGGTGGTGATCCCGCCAATGCCGATTACCGGAACCTGAACCGCATTAGCCACCTGCCAAACCATCCTGAGCGCCACCGGTTTAATGGCCGGCCCCGAGAGCCCGCCGGTAATATTGCCGAGCCTTGGCCGGCGGGTCCTGATGTCCACGGCCATTCCGGTAATTGTGTTAATCAGGGATACCGCAGTCGCCCCGGCGGATACGACAGCCCGGGCAATGCAGGCGATGTCTGTTACATTCGGCGAGAGTTTGGCGATCAGGGGCTTACCGGTTTTTTCCCGAACCGCTGAAACAACTTCGGCGGCAGCCCGGGGATCCACTCCGAAGCTCAAACCTCCGGCTTTGACATTAGGGCAAGAGATATTGATCTCCAGGGCCGCAATGCCGACTTCGCTCTCGCAACGGGCGGCCACTTCAGCGTAGGATTCGGCGGTTTGCCCATAGACATTAACAATTACAGCGCTGTTGAACTGTTCCAAAAAAGGGAGTTTCTCTTTAATAAACGCATCAATGCCGATATTTTCAAGCCCGATCGCATTTAAAAGGCCGCAGGGCGTCTCAACAATACGGGGCGGGGGATTGCCTGGAGACGGGTTTCGGGAAAGGCCTTTTACAATGACAGCTCCGAGCCGGTTTAAGTCCACAAGGGTTTCAAACTCCCGGCCAAAGCCAAAGGTGCCGGATGCCGTCATCACCGGGTTTTGCAAAACGAGTCCGCCGATATTAACTGTCAGTAAATTGTCCATATCACCTTGATTTGATAATTCTGCCATGATAGGGTCGTCAAAAATTGTTTTGAGCGCCGGCAGGGCAAATCGCTCGGCTTCGCTTTCATCTGAATAAACATATAGATGAATTAAAGGCCCCCGTCAAACGCCATTATGAATAAGCATCCGCTTCGCATATGTCTTTTGGGCTACCGCAGCAATCCGCACTCCGGCGGCCAGGGCGGCTATATTAAAAACCTGAGCCGGGCCCTGGTCCAACTTGGACACCGGGTGGAGGTGATTTCCGGCCCTCCCTATCCCGACCTGGCCCCCGGTGTCAGCCTGGTTAAAATGCCGAGTCTGGACCTCTACAACCCGAAGAACCCGTTTCGCCTGCCCAAAACCCATGAGCTGAGAAATATGACCCATCTCATTGAATGGCTGAGTGTTTCCACCATGGGCTTTCCGGAGCCTTTTACTTTCGGCCTGCGTGCGGCCCGATGGATTATCCCCCGCCGGCAGCGCTATGATGTGGTCCATGACAACCAGAGTCTTTCCTATGGCCTCTGGTTGATCAAAAACAAGCTTCCCACCCTTGCCACGATTCATCATCCGATTACCGTGGACCGGAAAATTGCGGTGAAATCCGCTCCTCACTTATGGGAGAAACTAAAGGAACTGCGCTGGTATTCCTTTTTGGACATGCAAAAACGAGTGGCCCGGACCCTGCCCCGCATCATCACCGTGTCGGAATGCGCCAGGCGCGACATCTGCCGGGACTTCAACGTGATGCCGGATCGTTTTTCCATTGTGCCCAACGGTATCAATACGGATCTGTTCTATCCGTTTCCCGGCGTCCAACGGCAGCAAAACCGGATTATTGTCACCAACAGCGCGGACACGCCATTAAAAGGGCTTAATTTTCTGCTCCGGGCGGTATTTGAAATCTCTAAAAACCGCGATATCCAACTGGTCGTGGTGGGCAGCCCAAAAAAAAACGGAATGGTAATCAAATTGATCAGAAAACTCGGTATCGGGGACCGGATCACGTTTACCGGACGGATCAGTCATGAGGAGTTTGTCCGGCAGTATGCCAGGGCCTCGGTGGCGGTGGTTCCTTCAGTCTATGAAGGATTTGGTCTGCCCGCCGGTGAGGCCATGGCCTGCGGCGTGCCTGTGATCAGCACCACGGGCGGCGCTTTACCGGAAGTCGTCGGAGATGCAGGAATACTGGTTCCGCCGGCCGACGTTAATGCGCTTGTCCATGCACTTTACTCGGTTCTGGATTTCCCGGAATATGCCCGAAAGCTGAGCAAAGCCGGCTACCGCAGGGTCCGGAAACATTTAACATGGCTGGCAGCGGCCGAAAACACGGTAGAGGCCTACAGGAACGTGATAAATGATTACTGTTGATTTCAATCGGATAAATGTTTTGCCCGGCGACCGGGTGCTCGACATC
>JAGYOT010000400.1 GCA_018399455.1 Desulfobacterales bacterium | reverse complement strand
GCAGGGCGAGCCCAGTATTTTTGCTTCATCGCGCAGCGCCTGGTAAAACCGGCTGCCCGCCGCTCCCGCCCAGTATCGGCCGGGAGCGGTAATATGCTGATCGACTTCCAGTGATTCGACTGCTTGTTCCTGCTTCATCCCTTCTCTCCCGCATTATGAGTTCAGACCGCCTTGAAATAGCGGATATCTGCCAAATCCCCGGTTCGTTCGGCACGGGGCCGCAGCACCGCCTCAAGCCGCATGCCCACATGGATTTTCCGGGGGTCCGGTTCAATGTCAATGAAATGGTCCAGGACCGAATCCGAACCCTCAAGCCGGACCGATCCATAGACAAAAGGCGGCTCATGCGGCTTGCCCGTGGTCGGGTCGGTCAGCGGCAGGTACATGATCGTATACCCGGTAAGCACGCCCTGGCTGCCCAGTTCCACCCACTTTTCATTTTTCACGTCGCAGACCGCGCAAACGATTCTCGGCGGCATCTGCACCCGCTTGCAGACCGGGCACTGGATGCCCAGAAACTTCCCGTTGTCGCGCAATTCGGTCAGAAAACGGGCCATATAATAGCCGGCCGTAAACCGGTAAGGGACATCCACGGTCATTGGGATGCTGATGTTTTCAAGCTCCAGGTTCTGATCCGGCATTTTATCCTCCTCTTAGTCGTCCAGGTTTTCTGAAAGCGCAACCATCACCGTCCAGTTGGTTCCGCCGTAGGCTGTGGAAAGGGCGCGCCTGACCGTTCCGGGCACCTGGTGCCCGCCGGCATCACCCCTTATCTGCAGCGCTGCCTCCCAGACCCGGAGCATGGCGGATGCGCCGATACAGTTCGTAGACAGCACGCCCCCGGAGGGATTGACCGGGAGTTCGCCCTCGATTTGGGTTTTACCCTCCTCTATGAGCTTAAACCCCTCCCCCGGTTCGCAGAGGCCCAGGTCTTCATACCACTGAAGCTCCGCCCAGGTGGCCGGCTCATAAACCTCGAAAACATCGAAGTACTCAGCCGGATTGGTCACGCCCAGGCGCTTGTAGAGCCTCTTTGCACACTCGGTGGAGAACTTGGGCCCCTTTGCCAGAACATCGCGCCAGCTCAGCTCAAACTGTTCATTGTGCGCCGTGTCCATTGCCTTGATCCAGACTGGCTTTTTGCAGCGCTCCTTTGCGGTTTTTTCGTCGGCGAGCACCATGGCGCAGGCCCCGTTGGAGGCCGGGCACATGTCCAGCATCCGGATCGGATAGGCCAGCATTTTGGCGTTTAAAGCATCCTCTATGGAGATGTCCAGCTTAAGATGCGCGTATTCGTTTTTTCGCGCGTTCTGCCGGGCCTTGACAGCCACCATGGCCGAATGTTCCTCGCGCGCGCCCCAGGCATCCATGTAGGAGGTGCCCATCATGGCGAAATAGCCGACTGCGGCCCCGGCCATGGACCGGCCGTAAAGAGGATGGGCAACAGCGCTCAGGATGGCCCCGGTATCACCCTCCTCCTGTTTTTCAAAGCCGATGCAGAGCACCTTGTCAAAAAGCCCGCTGGCCACGTGGTTGGCCCCGGCGCAGACAATAGTGGCCCCCACGGTGCCGCCCGTGGTTATCTTAAGGCCCGGCCGGCCGTAGGCACCTGTGCCGCCGGCCAGCCAGCAGTCGGTCATATGCGTGCCTTCGAAAAACTCCATGTTGCCCAGCAGCACGGTGTCGATTTCATCGATTGCCATGTTGGCATCGCCCAGGGCCGCCCGAACGGCCTCGTTGACCATTTCCACCTCGTCCACATCATGGCGTCTGGGGGCATGATGGGTCTGGGCGCCGCCGATAATTGCTACGTTTCGTTTCATATTGCTTCTCCCTAATCTCTGTTGAGCACGATGACGCACTGGTGTTGACCGCAGTAGCCGCTATGCCCCTGGGCGACAGCCGTCTTCGCCCCCTGCACCTGGCACTGGCCGGCGCGGCCGGAAAGCTGGAGTACGGCCTCGGCCGCCCGGTTCAGGCCCATCACGTTGGCCGGGACCCCGGAGAGAAGGCCGCCGGAGGGGTTGACCGGGAGGTTTGCGTCTCTCTGGGTCTCGCCGGAATCCGTGAGATGCGCGGCCGCGCCGTTCCGGCAGAAGCCCAGTCCTTCCAGCCACATCAGTTCCTGGTAGGCAAACTCCTCGCCCAGCTCAACGACATCGATCTCTTTGCGGGGTTCTGTGATGCCCGCCCTATTGTAGGCCTGCGCGGCCGCTTTCTCCAGAGCCATGCACTCGGAAAGATCCCTGTCGCCCAGGTAGAAGGCGTCATAGCAGCTGCCGATCCCGCTAACCCACACCGGGGTGTCGGTGATTTCGCGGGCCCTTTTCTCGGAAGCCACCACCATGGCCACCGCCCCGTCGGTGTCGGGCGCGATTTCAAGCTCCCGGATGGGGCTTGCGACCATGGGAGAGCCGAGAACATCGGCTACGGTATAGTCGCCCTTTTGATGGGCGTTCGGATTGGCCTTTGCATTGGCCAGGTTTTTCACACTCACCCGGGCCACCTGGGCCTCGGACACGCCATAGCGGTGCATGTAGCGCAGGGCCTGCAGGGCGGCTGCGGAGGTATAGTCAAAGCCCAGCTGCCGGGTGTAGATCGGGTCAAAGGCCACGTTGTTCACGACGTGGCGGTTGGTTTGCGACATTTTTGTGTGAGCCAGAAGCAGCATGCAGTCGCATTCTCCGGAAAGAATGCTGACAGCGGCATAGTAGACGGCGGTCAGGCCGTCCATGGCCATTTTTTCCTCGCATCGCAGGTGCCCGCCGATCACATCGGTAATGTTAATATTGGAGCGGGTTCCGGTGCTCCCGGTAGTAATTAATTAGCTGTTTAGCACTTGATCTTAGTAAAAATATATTTC
>JAGYOT010000040.1 GCA_018399455.1 Desulfobacterales bacterium | reverse complement strand
TAATCTTAACAAAAAATCCTGGTTTTCGTTCGGGCACTAGATATAAAATCAGGCAAGAAAAAATAAATTGGCATTGAATATGCTAGCTGTAAATGTCATAAACGGCTCACCTTACGGGTCAGGTGCGTTGCGGCCACGGGAACCTTATCATCATAACGGCAGCAGCATAATGCCCTGTTAATGCCGGCAGCGGAATCTGTTTGATCTATGGTTTTATATAAATTATCAATTATAATTTTTCATGCCAAAAAAGCGTATTCGTTTTAGACGGCAACAAAGAAGTTTATTCAAATGAGACAAAGTGAAAAAGAATTTGTTTCCCAGGACCAGTTTCCGACAGAGCCTGTCCTTCTGGACAACCTTTCCGTCAAATTCATGCAGTCGGCCGGATTCATCCCCCTGAAACTGGAAAACGGGACATTGAGCATTGTTATGGCCGATCCGGCTGATTTTTCTCTGGCCGATACCCTGAAATACACGTATGAGCTGGACGTTGAGGTTTTTCAGGGAAATGGGGCCGACATATTGGATGCGGTGGAGAGATTGTACGGCGCCGGTGCGCAAAGCCTTGAAATGATAATTGAAGAGGCGGGAAAAGACGCATACGAAATTCCGGATAATCTTGAAACCGATGTGAACTACCTGAAGGATCTGGCCTCCGAAGCCCCGATTATCAGGCTTGTCAATCGATTAATACTAAAAGCCGTTGAACTTCGCGCCAGTGATATTCATTTTGAACCCTTTGAAAATGTTTTCAAGGTAAGATTTCGAATCGACGGGGTGCTCCATGATATTGAATCCCCGCCTAACCGGCTGCAGGCTGCCATTATTTCCCGTGTTAAAATAATGGCCAATCTTGATATAGCTGAAAGGCGATTACCCCAGGACGGAAGGATCAAGCTGAAGGTGACCAACCGGGAAATCGACTTCAGGATTTCAACCATCCCGACCCTTTTCGGTGAGAGCCTGGTCATGCGTGTGCTTGACAGGGAAATGCTGATCCTGGATTTGGAAAAGATCGGGTTCCCTGCCCATATGCTTTCCCGGTTCGTGGACGTTATTCATCAGCCATACGGTATGATTCTGGTCACCGGCCCGACCGGGAGCGGCAAGACCTCGACCCTTTACACAACGCTGGCTAAAATAAATTCTTCGGAAAAAAAGATTATAACGCTCGAAGATCCTGTGGAATATTATCTTACCGGGGTTAACCAGATCCAGGTCAAACCGAAAATCGGGATGAGCTTCAGCAATGGCCTGAGATCTATTGTTCGGCAGGATCCGGATGTCATCCTTGTGGGCGAGATCCGCGATAAAGAAACGGCTGAGATAGCGGTGCAAAGTGCGCTTACCGGGCATTTGATTTTCAGTACCCTCCATACGAATGATTCCGTCGGCGCCATCAGCCGCCTTTTGGATATGGGCGTAGAAGGTTTTCTGTTAAGCTCTACGCTTCTGGGAGTGCTTGCACAGAGACTGGTAAGAGTGATATGTCCCCATTGTAAAACCCGGATCAAGCCGGATGAAAAACTGCTCAACGCCATTGGGGTCAGTACGGAGGAGGCGGCGGAGGTTTCCTTTTATGCCGGGCAGGGCTGTGAAGCATGCCGTTACAGCGGGTTTATGGGAAGAACGGCAATTTTTGAATATTTGCCGGTGGATGCCGCTATTCGCAAAGAAATCAATTCAGGCTCGGACTCAGAGAGACTGAAAGATGTGGCCAGGGCCGCAGGGATGAAGTCATTGCGGGAAAACGGGTGGGATAAGGTGAAGGAAGGGATTACAACCATATCCGAAGTCTTACGGGTTACTTTGGAAAAGTAAAATGGCCAGGTATTATTACAAAGCAGTGGATGCTTCCGGCAGGCTTATACGGGGCAGTCTTGAAGCTGAAGGAGAAAAAGCAGCGGTCGCCCAGCTGCATGCCTCGGGCTGTATCCCGGTCCGGATAAAACCCCATGGCTTTTTGCATAAAGGGCTGCAGCTTGATTTTTCCTTCAACCTGTTTTCTGATATGGGGGGGGTCTCCTCCAGAGATGTACTGCTCTTCACCCAGGACCTGCGAACATTGCTGGAGGCAGGTCTGGCCATGGATCGGGCGTTGATAATTCTAAATGACACCACGGAAAGTGAGAAACTGAAGGGGATTATCAGGGGGGTTTTGAAATCCGTTCAGAGCGGGAACTCTCTGTCGGATGCGATGAATCAGTATCCCAAAATTTTTTCTCCCTTGTATGTGAATATGGTCCGGGCCGGTGAATCCGGCGGCATTCTGCCTGAAGTGCTGGCCAGGCTTAGTGAATTTTTGGAGAATATCCAAAAGGTCAAGGATTATATCAAATCCGCTTTGATTTATCCGGCATTCCTTCTTTCTGTGGGCGGGATCTCAATTATTATTATGCTTACATTTGTAATCCCGAAATTTTCCATCATTTTCGCGGATATGGGCCAGGCGATTCCTGCGTCCACCCGGCTTTTGCTTGGACTGAGCGAGTTTGTCCGGGGATACTGGTGGGCATTTCTCCTGTTTATCGGCCTTTTTGTTGTCTCTGTTCGGCAGTACGTGAAAACGGAAACCGGGCGCTTGAAATTCGATGCCGTGAAAATACGGATGCCGGTATGGGGGGACCTGATCAAATGTGTTGAGATGGCCCGGTTTTCCAGGACGCTCGGAACACTGATACGAAGCGGTGTGCCTATCCTCCAGGGGTTGAGCCTGGTTCGCGTCATCATGACCAATCAGGTCATCGCCGATTCTGTCAAAGAGGTCCGCGACCGGGTTAAAGAAGGGGAAAAGCTGAGCCTTCCGTTAAACCAGGCCGGCATATTCCCGCCGCTTGCCATACAAATGATCTCAGTGGGCGAGGAAACCGGTAATCTGGAAAAAATGCTGTTGCGGGTGGCCGAGTACTATGAAGACCATGTGGAAAACAAAATCAAACGCATGATCAGTCTCCTGGAGCCCGCGTTGATTCTGGGAATGGGTCTGGTCGTCGGCTTTATTGTGATTTCCATGTTAATGGCGGTGTTTAGTATCAATGAGGTGGGATTTTAAGCAATCCAAAGGAAATAAGGAAATAAAGAGGAATCCATGAGCATGAAGAACAGCAGGGGCTTTACACTGATTGAGTTATTGATTGTGATGATTATTCTGGGGCTGCTGGCGGCGCTGGTGGGACCGCGAATGTTTGGCAAGATCGGAAAATCAAAGCAACAGGCTGCCAGGGCTCAGATATCAATGTTTGAGACCGCCCTTGAAACCTATCGGCTGGACGTCGGCACGTTCCCTACCGAAGCCCAGGGGCTTGAAGCCCTTCGGAAACCGCCCGCAGGGGCAAAAAACTGGGACGGCCCCTATCTTCCCAAGGAAGTCCCTCCGGACCCCTGGGGCAACCCCTATATTTATCGGTATCCAAGCCAGAACAGCGACTTCGAAATTATTTCCTATGGAGCGGACGGCCGATCCGGAGGTGAGGGAGAAAATGCCGATATCGTGAACTGGAAAAACCCCGGCTATTCATGAAAAACGGGTTCACTCTGATTGAATTGTTGCTGGTGCTGATCATTGTATCTCTTGCTTCGGCCTGGGTGTTTCCGCGTTTTGCCAAACCTCTTGAAAGCCTGAATACGATATCTGCGGCAAAACACGTCCTCACCAGGTGTCGGTATGCCAGGAATCTGGCCATTTCAAAAAAAAAATATATTATTGCCCATTTTGATCTCAGGCAGCATCAACTGCTCATTGTGCAGGCCAGTCAAAAACAGCACTTTACAGAGAGCCCTTTTGCGGATGCATTGGACGGTGGCGGAAAACAGCACAGGATCCTGGATACGTTTAATTTTCCGGACGGTATCACGATCGATCACTCCGGGACCCTGCAGCCCAAAAACGTGAGGGAGTATTTTCAGATCCGGTTTTTTCCGTCCGGCCGGAGCACGGGCGGGAAGGTTCTCTTCTCAGGGGAATCCCGGAAGCAGTACCTGGTAAGTGTTGATTTTATAACGGGAACAACCCGCTTGTCCAGAGTGGATTAAGGATGCATCACGTTTTAAAACCGCGTATTCCGAGGGCCCAATGGCGCAATAGGGATCAGGCCGGTTTGATTTTGACAGGCGTCCGGGGTTTCACCCTGCTTGAAACCCTGGTGGCCTTTATGGTGCTGGCCATTGTTATGGTCGTGCTCCTGCAGGTTTTTTCAGGCGGAATCAAGTCCCGCCATAAGTCTGATCAGCATCTTTATGCGACATTTCACGCGCGTGCCAAAATGGAGGAACTGATGGCAACCGCAGTCAGCCCCGGCTCCTACAGCGGCAGGTTTGCTGACGGTTACCATTGGCAGGCTGAAATAATGAGGCTTAACGAGGACTTATCCGCCGGGCAGGAGACGGATGTCGAACGGCTCTCGATATCGGTCAAGGTGAGCTGGTCGGAGAAAGGGCACCGCACAGGCACTGAACTCCACTCTTTAAAACTTGTTCTCCCGGAGAGCTGACGGAAATGAAATGCGAAAACCGTATGATTGACGGCCGGTTTCAAAACAGACAAGGGTTTACCCTGATCGAAGTGCTGATCTCCATTACCCTGATCGGCGTTATCATGGTGCTTATTTTCGGCGGACTAAGGATCGGCGTGAATGCCTGGGAGACCGGGGAAAAGAATATTGACGCCAGTCAGCACCAGCAGGTGGTACTTGATCTGATGCGGCGTCAGCTGGCCTCGATGCGGGCTGCCGTTATTGAAACCTCAGATGAGCGAAAGCTTGGTTTCAGCGGGGGGCCCGCAAGCATGACCTATATTTCGAGTTATGCCGTGGCGCCGGGTAATTTTTACGGCGATGTATACGTCAGGTACTGGGTTGAGGATGCAGGCAACCGATATATACTGAAGATGTATGAAAACAATACCCTGTTTGAAAACTTTTCGAAGACTTCCGGTGCGGAGGCCGATGGCGGCAATACCTATAATCTCACTGAAATATGGAAATTGAAGTTTTTCTATTATATCCGTGAGGAGGGGCAGGGGTACTGGACGGAGAGCTGGTCCCCGGATGAAGCTGATGTGCAGATTCCCGCGGCCGTTCGGTGTGTGCTTCAAAAAGACAAAGACGTTGCCCCTCTTGAGATTTTTGTGGCCACCCGGGAATCGGCTCCTGAATAAGTATTTCATTTGTTTTTGACCGAAATGGCGAATATGCGGACTCACTTCATCCAAGACAATGCCGGCATGGCCCTGTTGATTGTGTTGTGGGTGCTTGTCCTGATGACCGTTATTGCCGGGGAATTTAGTTATACCATGCGAAACCAGGTCCGAATGGCGGCCAATTGCAAGGAAAGCGCTCAGGCCTATTATATTGCCGTAGGCGGGATCAATCAGGCGATTTACAGCCTTCTTCAGTCAAATAACCCGGAAAGCAAAGCGGCCGGGGCCGGCGACGCCAAACAGCATAGCCCCGCATTAAGCGGGCAATGGCGCACCAACGCAACAATCGGTCCGATTCCTTTCGGGGACACGGGGTTTCTCAAGGTCCACATCAGGAATGAGGGCGGCAAAATCAATCTTAACCAGGCCAACGAGGCCCTTCTGCATATTCTGTTGAGTCCTTTTGGCCTTGAAGAGGACCGGGAGCGCACGATCGTGGATTCGATTCTGGATTGGCGGGACGAAAACAGCCTGCACCGTGCCAACGGGGCCGAAGACGATTATTACCAATCCCTGCCCGAGCCCTATGAATGCAGGGACGGTGATTTTCAGTCAAAAGAGGAACTTCTTCTGGTGCGCGGAATAACACCGGAAATCTATTACGGCGGACTGGAAAAATGGGTTACGGTGATCCCCGGGCAGACACAAGCCTCGCAATCTTCGGGGTTTGGCGGGCTGCTTGCCAATTTCGGCAAAGCCGGCAGAGGCGGAGCCGGCTCCGAAAGGCTTAACATAAACGCGGTTCCCCTGAGCCTGCTTCGTTCTTTGCCGGATATTGAGCCGGAGACAGTTGAGGTGATAGATTCCTACCGGCGGGACAGGCGCATTAACGCCATCACGGAATTGGGACAGCTCCTTGAAGGCGGACAGCTTGACATTCTTCGCCGGTATTGCACGGCAGAGGCGTTGCCATATTATCGGATTTGGGCTATGGGGTATACTCAAAATCATATCCGGGAGGTGATTGAGGCGCTGGTCTATATCGGCGGCAAGGGCGATAAGGCCTACCGCATCCTGGAATGGAAAGACGCTGTGGACGAATAATGCGAAATCCAACTGCGCGAGCGTTAAATAATATAGAAAACAGCGGGTGTGCCTGAAGATGGTTATCGGTGTTGACGCCCGACCTCTGAGTTACCGTTTAACCGGTATCGGCTATTATCTGATGCACCTGTTGGAGGCGATCCAGGACCAGGACCGAACCAATACTTATATCCTGATGTCCAATAAACCGATTCCCTTTTCGTTTTCGAACCGAAACTGGCATAAGGTGGAAGGACACATGGGCGCCAGATTTTTAAGCACCTTCTGGATGCAGACCTTCGGCTCCTGTCTTGCAGGGCGATACCGGCTGGATATGTTCTGGGGCCCCCGGCATCACCTGCCCTTGCTGATGCCGAAACGCGTTAAAACAGTGGTCACGGTTCATGACCTGGTCCATCAGCGCTACCCTGAAACCATGGCCGCTGAGAACCTGCTGGTTGAGCGTTTGCTCATGAAGCGCTCCATTGAAAAAGCCGATGCGGTGATTGCTGTCTCCAGGGCGACAGCCCTGGACATCCGGTCTTTCTATCGGTTGCCGGGCAGCAAGATCCATGCGATTTATCCCGGTGTCCCGGAATTTGAAACGCAGGGCAATGATTCCGGGGATAAGGGCGTATTAAGGACCCTGCCCCGAAAATATTTTCTTTTTGTGGGCACGCTTGAACCCAGAAAAAACCTGCTTTCCGTTTTAACGGCCTTTGAAAGACTGGAGCCGGAAAAAAACGATCTTGATCTGGTCATTGCCGGAAATGTGGGGTGGCATGCCAGGGACTGGCTGGCCGGATTGATGCGGAGCCGGGTGAGGGATCGGGTGCTATTAACCGGCTACGTTTCCAGACCGATGCTCAGGCATCTTTACGAAAACGCCTTTTGTCTTTTGTTCCCCTCCCTTTATGAAGGTCTGGGGATGCCGGTGCTTGAGGCAATGTCTGTCAGGGTTCCGGTGATCACCTCAAATTCGGCGGCAATGGCTGAAGTTGCCGGAAATGCTGCCCTGCTGGTCGATCCGGAAAGCGTCTCCGACCTTGCCGGGGCAATGCAGAAATTACTGCTGCGTGATGATCTCAGGGATGATCTCATGGTGAAAGGGCTGAACCGGGTGGCCCGGTTTTCCTGGCAGACCTGCGCCAGGCAGACGTTAAATGTTTTTGAACGGGTTTATGGGAATTGAAGGTCGTACAGATTTACAAGGACTACTACCCGCCGACGCAGGGCGGAATCGAACGTCACGTCAACCTTCTGTCAAACGGGCTTAAACAGCGGGGTGTAAAGGTGACGGTACTGGTTTCCAATACCAAACCGGTATGCGAGGAGATAGACATTGAGGGGATCCGGGTGGTCAAGGCACCGCAGTTGTTTCGGGTGTCTTCAGCTCCCATTAACATGAACATGCCTTCACTGCTTTGCCGGGTCGGACGCGATGCGGATATATTGCATTTCCATCTGCCAAACCCGACAGCGGATATGGCCTATCTGTTCTCCCGGCTTTCGATTCCCAAAATTGTCGCCACGTATCACAGCGATATTGTGCGGCAGCAGTTTTTGAACCGGTTCTATACCCCTTTTTTTCGGCGCTTTTTGGACAAAACCCATGCTATCCTTGTAACATCTCCGAATTATATAAAATCCTCAAGGTGCTTAAAGGACTATCAAAATAAATGCCATGTTGTACCGTTGGGCATTAATATTGCAAGGTTTCAATCCAAATGTGATGAGGCCGTATGCGGGATCCGTAACCGTTATGGCCCCAAGATTGTTCTGTTTATCGGGAAGTTTAGATACTACAAAGGCCTGGATGTTCTTGTGCGGGCCATGCGGAAAACAGAGGGAAATCTGCTGCTGATCGGTTCCGGTCCTTATGAGTTTCAGTTAAAGCGGCTGGCGGCAAATCTCGGGATGAGCCATCGGGTCTTTTTTCTGGGCGAATGCGACGACCATCAGGTCAATGCTTATTTAAAAGCGTGTGATATATTTGTTCTTCCCTCCGTATTACGGAGCGAGGCCTTCGGACTGGCGCAGCTGGAGGCCATGGCCTGCGGCAAACCGGTGATAAGCACGGAGCTTGCGACCGGGACTTCCTACGTGAACGAGCATCATTCAACCGGCATTATTGTTCCGCCGGCGGATACGGCAGCCCTCGCGCATTCCATCAATGAATTGCTGGGCAATCCCTGTCTCAGGGAACAATACGGTGAAGCCGGCACTCACAGGGTTCGGCGTTATTTCAACGATAAACGGATGATTGACACGATTTTGAGGCTCTATCAACAGCTATCCAACGGGGGCACTCCCGGGACACAAAGGACATCCTTGTCGCCGCCGAAATCCCCTTTAAAGGCTTGAATATGTTAAATCCGGTAAGTATCGGGGTTTCACTGGAGCCGGGCCGTATCTCTGCGGCCTTATTGAAGGAAACCCTGTTTGGCATGAAAGTCCTTGATCTTAAATTTCGGCTTCTGCCGCAAGGTTCCGGCGCTGAAGAAACGGTTGGAATTATCAATGAGCTGCTCAAGGATATGGTCCGCAGCAATCGCATCCGCCATGCATCGGTATCTCTGGGCCTTCCGGAAGACATGGCGACTTTTCGCTTTGTTGAGCTGCCCCGGGCGGTTAAGGAAAACCTGAAGGGGGCGCTGCAATATGAGCTGGACAAGTATATCCCGGTGTTGCCTGAAGAAGTATCCTTTGATTGCCAGGTCGTCGATGAGGACAGGGAAAATGCAAAAATCAGGGTCATGCTGGTCGTAGTCAAAAAAAAGATTCTGGAACCGTTTCTGGATATCGGTATAGAGCGGGTTGCCAGCCTTTCAAGGATAGAGCTGGCATCCACAGCACTGGCTGCTTTTATGCACCATAGCGGCTCGGCCCCTAAAACGGGTGTTTTCTGCATTCTTTCTGCATCCGGCAGCTATTCGGTATTCAGCGCTATCGAAAAAGGCCGGGTTAAGCATATTGCCAAAATAAGAACAAGAAGCGCCGAGCCCGCGGACAGAAAACAAGTTCAGCGGGTAATCGAGGATATCACCGAAACCTATGGGCCATGTGACGTCTGTTATTATCCGTTCCCTGAATTATCCGAGCTCTCTGAACAACTTCTTGCCGATAGCGGCGTTTCGGCACTGCCGATGGATATCAGCCGCAGCAATCTCGGAGAGCCCTCGTATATCGAGCCTTATGGGCTTGGCGCGAATGCTTTCGGAGGAGCCCCCAATGACATCAACCTGCTGCCGGACGCGTTGCAGAGAAAGCCGAGCCGGATGGGCTTTTACTTGATGACCGGACTGGCGGGCATTCTTGTGGTCAGTGCCATGCTTTACGGGGGAAGTCTGCTTTATCAAAAAAATGCGGCAGTGGAGCGGGTGGATACCGAGATTGCCCGCCTCCGTCAGAAAATTGGTGACATGGGGCCGGTTCAGAAAGAATATGACCGGGTCGCGTCCAGGCTAAG
>JAGYOT010000004.1 GCA_018399455.1 Desulfobacterales bacterium | reverse complement strand
ATCAGGTAAATCAGCCAGCCGATAAAGGGGATGAGGGCGATCAAATACCAGATCACCTTTTCTTTTAAGGTCTTAAAGTCCTTTATGGATATATCCACCAGGGCCCATACCGTCAGCAGGATGAACGGGATGCAGAGGATAACAAAGGTAACGGCCGTTTTTAATGCCATGAATCAGCCTTTCAACTGCTCAGAGATTTCAAGTATGGTGTCCACGTAGTATTTGCTGTGATTGTAACGGTAAATGACCTTTCCGACCTCTTTTCGGTTCATCCCCGGCTTCCATCCATGGCGGTTCAGATAATTGGCAATGCTGGCGATGGCGTCGCCATGGTCAAACAGGTTGATACGGCCGTCCTTGTTGCCGTCTCTGGCATAGGCGAGGATGTTGCTCGGCATGAACTGGGCGATTCCCAGAGCGCCGGCATATGAGCCGATAATCTCATGCGGGTTGAGGTCTTCGTTGTCAACGTGTTCAATAAACGCCTTGAGCTCACGGTAGGCCCATTCGGATTTTTGCCGGGCCTTTTTTTCAAAATCGCTGCGGCTGATTGAGACGTCCTCCGGCAGCTTATTCCAGAAATAATCCCTTGCGGCCGGATCAGCCATGGCGGCCATGGTGGCCAGGGTGTTGACGACCGAACGGTTGCCCGTATACTTGCCAAGCCGCGTTTCGACAAGGATGATTGCTGTTATGACGGTTTTGTCCACCCCGTATTTCGCTTCGGTTTTTGACAGCGGGTCTTCATGGGCGGCCATATAGTCGCGGGCGGATTGGATGGATTTTGAAGAGAGAAACTGATCATAGTCAAGCGTTGCCTCCCGATGCCGAAAATAGGCGGATATCCCTTCAATATCAAATTGGATGGCCTCGTCCCCGAAAATTTCGGCAATCAGATCCGGATCAAGCTGGTCGTTGACAAGCCGTTGTGCGAGCTCCTCAAACGGCTTGGGCCGGGATTGGGCAAAGGCCGGGGGGGCCTCGAAGAAGGTGCAGAAAAAAAGGCCGGCGGCAATAGCCAGGGTGCTGGTCAAGAAAGGTAATGCGGTTTTCAAAAGGTACCTCCGCTGTTATATCGCCCGGCAGAACGAATCCGGCTGCCGAAGTTGACGTCCATAAGGTTCAGCAGGCTTGCAAAATCCGGCATGAACGTGATAATCAGTCATCTGTCGGCCGTGTGCCGATTTTTATCCGTTTGTATGGTTTTGCCGGAAGGGCGATCAATGCCTGTCATTTATGCATGCCATTGATTCGCATGCCTGTCAAACCTGAATGCTTGAAAAGCTGGCGTTTATGAAAAAAAATACCCGAGAGATCTATTGCTGCCGGGAATGCGGCCACCAAAGCCCCAAATGGATGGGGCGATGTCCGGAATGCGGTGCCTGGGACAGCCTTGTAGCGGAAAAGCCGGCTTCTTCAGGAAGAACCGGGCAGCTCATACGGGAGGCCGCTCCATATGCCGAACCGGTGCCCATCGATGCTGTTGCCCTTGAGGACGATCCCCGCATACTGACAGGGATCCGGGAGTTTGACCGCGTTCTGGGCGGCGGTATTATTGACGGCAGCCTGGTGCTCATCGGCGGAGATCCGGGAATCGGCAAATCCACTTTAATGCTGCAGGTCCTGAACGGCTTGGCCCGGGCCGGGCAGCGGGTGCTTTATATTTCCGGCGAGGAGTCCCTCAGGCAGCTCAAGATGCGCAGCCAGCGCTTGGATGCGGTTTCCGGGAATATGCTGGTAGCCTCGGACATTAATATCGAGTCCATTCTCTCTACTGTGGATTCGGTGAAGCCCGGGGTTCTGGTGATCGACTCGATTCAGACCATGTTCTCTCCGGATGTGACCTCAGCCCCGGGCAGTGTAGCCCAGGTGCGGGAGGCGACCATGAAGCTTATGGTAATGGCCAAGCAGTCCGGGGTGCCCACCTTTCTGATCGGCCACGTGACCAAGGAAGGGGCGATTGCCGGGCCCCGTTTAATGGAGCACATGGTGGATACGGTGCTTTATTTCGAAGGCGATCAGAACCATGTGTTTCGCATCTTGCGGGCGGTGAAAAACCGATTCGGGTCAACCAACGAAATCGGGGTGTTTGAGATGAAGGCCTCAGGGCTTGCCGAGGTTCCGAATCCGTCTGCGGTTTTTCTGGCAGAACGGGCGAAAAATGCCGCCGGCTCCGTCGTTACCGCCTGCATGGAAGGCAGCCGCCCGATTTTAATAGAGTTGCAGGCCCTTATCAGCAGCGCCGGCTTCGGCACGCCCCGCCGGACCATCCTGGGCCTGGATCATAACCGGGTTTCGCTCCTTGTGGCGGTCATGGAGAAGAAGCTCGGGCTTAATATGGCGGGCCATGACATTTTCATGAACGTGGCCGGCGGGGTCAAGGTCTCTGAGCCGGCGGTTGATCTGGGGATCTCTGCGGCGGTGGCCTCGAGTTTTCTGGACAGGCCGCTGCCCGAGAAAACGATGGTTCTGGGAGAGGTCGGTCTGGCCGGCGAAGTGCGCGGCATCTCCCAGCTTGAACCCCGTATCACCGAGGTCCGTAAAATGGGCTTTACCCGGTGTATTGTGCCCAGGAGCAGCCTGAAGGTAATTGGCCGAACCGAGGGAATCGAGCTTTTAGGCATTGATCAACTTTCTGAAATGATGGACTTTTTGTTTTGACCCGAAGTTCAAGAAGGCTTATATTGTTTGACACCCGAGGAAAATCAGGATATGAAGCGCCGCAATCCCAGAGCCAGACAACAGCCTGATTATTATGCTAAACGGGCCAGGCAGGAACATTTCCCGGCACGCTCCGTATACAAGCTCCAGGAGATCCAGAAAAAATTTGCCTTGATCCGCAAGGGTCAGCGGGTGCTGGACCTGGGCTGTGCACCGGGTTCGTGGGCCAAGTATGCGGCCGGGCTCATTGGGGATTCGGGCCGCCTTATTGGTATTGATCAGAAGCCGGTGAAAGAGAAACTGCCTGCGCAGGTTGAGATTTTCTGCGAGGATGTGCGGATGCTGGCAGAAGCCCCGGAGCGCTGCGAGGCGCTTGTGGGCGGGCTTGTGGATGTGGTTTTAAGCGACATGGCGCCTTCAACCACCGGAAAAAAAGATGTGGATCAGGCCCGCTCCTATTATTTGAGCCGGGCGGCCCTGACCATAGCCCAAAGGGTTTTGACCCCGGACGGCGCCTTTGTCTGCAAAATATTTCAGGGCGAGGATGTCGAGACGTTTATTTCAGATGTAAAAGCGGCGTTTAATTCCTGCAGGACATTTAAACCGCAGAGTACGCGAAAAGAAAGCAAGGAAACCTATGTAATCGGACTGGGTAAAAAATAGGAGGACGCATACATGTCGGGACACAGTAAATGGGCCAATATCAAACATAAAAAAGGCGCCGAGGACGCCAAGCGCGGCAAGATATTCACCAAGCTGGTTAAAGAGATCATTGTGGCCGCCCGCATGGGGGGCGGGGATCCCAATGCCAACCCGAGACTCCGGGCGGCTATCCAGAATGCCAAAAGCAACAACCTGCCCAAGGACAAGGTGGATCGCTCGATTAAGAAGGGCACCGGTGAACTCGAGGGCGTCAGTTACGAGGAGGTCAAGTATGAGGGCTATGGGCCGGGCGGTGCCGCTGTACTGGTGGAGTCGCTGACCGACAACAAGAACCGTACCGTCTCCGATGTCCGGCATGTATTCAGCAAACACGGCGGTAAACTGGGAGAGAACGGCTGTGTGGACTGGATGTTTGATAAAAAGGGATGGATTGCGGTCCGGAAGTCGGATACGGACGAGGAGACGCTGATGACCGTGGCCCTTGATGCGGGTGCCGAGGATCTTCGGGAGGAGGATGCGGAGAACTTTGAGATCATCACGCCGCCCGAGGCGTTGGAAGATGTCAAGGCGGCGCTGGATGAGGCGGGAATCGCGTATGAGAACGACGAAATCACCATGCTGCCCCAGACCTATATCAATCTTTCCGGTAAGGAGGCGGAACAGATGTTTAAGCTGATGGATGCGCTGGATGATAACGACGATGTGCAGAAAGTCTACACGAACGCCGATATCCCGGAGGAAGTCATTGCGCAGATGGGTTAGGCTGTGCTGCTGAGCGTTTCAGCAAAAAAAAGCAGCCGGCGGGGCTTTCAGGCAGGCATCGGATTAAGCCCCTATCAAAGTTCGATCATTTTTTGAACCGCCTGCATGGCGGGCTTCCGGATATGTTCCGCAACCTTGACCTCGCCTTTAAGGTTCTCCAGGCTTTCGGCCACATCGGTCAGGCTGATTTTTTTCATATCCACACATCGCAGCGCATCGGATGCCGGAATGAAGGTCTTGGTCGGGCATGCTTTTTTCAGCGTGTGCAGCAGGCCTATTTCCGTCCCGACGATAAAGGACGCAGCTTCGGATGAGCGGGCGTATTTCAACATTCCTGAGGTGCTGGCCACCGCATCGGCAATTTCCAAAACCTCCATACGGCATTCGGGATGGGCCATGAAAACGGCATCCGGATACTCCTGCCGCCTGGCGGTCACGGTTTCACTCGTCAGTGCATCGTGATAGGGGCAATAGCCGTCCCAGGCGTAGATGGTTTTACGGGTTTTCATGGCTGTATACCTGGCGAGGTTTCTGTCGGGCACCATCAGTATTTCCCGGGAATTCAGATTTTGCGCCACTTTGATGGAGTTGGCGGATGTGCAGCAGATCGACGACATGGCCTTTACTGCGGCTGAGGAATTCACATAGGTGACAACGGGAACATCCGGCAGCTCCTTGAGTCGTGCGGAAAGCTGCTGCGGTGTAATCATGTCGGCCATAGGACAGCCCGCGCTTGGGTCGGGCAGGAGTATGGTTTTGTCCGGGCACAGGATTGAGGCGGTCTCGGCCATGAATTGCACGCCGCAGAATACAATAATATCGGCTGAAGTTTTTGCGGCGCGGATGCTGAGTTCCAGAGAGTCTCCGCACATATCGGCCATATCCTGGATTTCTGGCGGCTGATAGTTGTGCGCCAGAATAAGGGCGTTTTTTTGGGTTTTCAGTCTTTGTATCCTGTCTATGATCGCTTCGGGCATGATAACGTCATTATCCTTGGTTTAGGGGCTATTTGTCCAACTGCACGACATCGGCTCCGGGGGGAATGTCAAAATGGAATCTCTCTCCGGAGAGGGCATCCGGGAACCGAATATCCTCAAAAGAGATCCGGGTCTTATCATTATAGGCGTTTTCCGTGACCACGTGTCGGACCAGCAGGCTTTTTTTGTCGATATGCATAAGAATTTTGGCCAGATCCAGAGTCTTTTCCCGGGGAATGAGCTCCAGGGTATAAAATCCCTCCTTCTGTTCGGGCAGTTTTTCGACCTTGAATTCCTCCTTGACAAGCTCTATGTTGGACAAGAAACTGGCACCCTTCCCATTACCGAAATAGGCGAGGGCATCGCCGACAATGACCTGCTTGTCCTCCGGCCGGTAGATCCAGAGTGTTTCTCCGTCGGTGATAATGGCATGGGCGTCGGGGGTTTCATACTCCCAGCGCATCATGCCGGGGTATTTGAACCAGACCCGGCCGGTTGCCGTATCTGTGATATCCATGGCTTCCAGGGTGGATTCCTGGGTAAACCCGGCCTGAATATCCGTGCCCTTGTAACGGGATTCCAGCCTCTGGATGATATCCTGGCAGGGCAGATCCGGATTTTGCCGCCCGGGCTCACAAAACGCCGCTTCGCCGGCCGCGAGAAACACCAGGCAGATAGCGGCCGTATAACCCAAAAAACGCATGAACCATTTTCTTCTTTTAACCATATGTCGTCTTTTTAATGGCTGGGGTTTATCTATCTCAACTCTATATCAACTTTGTCCCTTCAGCATAAGTTGCTTAGCATAAATTGCGCCATTGTGTAAATGAAATCAACAATTGCTTGAATCAGTCGGCCGTCGTTTATTCCAATGAACGTTGGTTAGAATGTAACAAACTGATTTTTTTAAAAAAGATGGCGGGTCAAGGCTTAGAATTTTCTTGACACCCATTGGCCCCTTCGGTATTGTTCCTTTTTTGTTCTTTACAGACAGTTATTCCACTTCGGAAATTGTGAGTTTAATTTTAGTCAGGAGGTTACTATGAGAAGAATTGAAAAGGCAGCCGTAATCGGTTCAGGTATTATGGGTGGCGGGATTGCCGCTCTTCTTGCCAGTGCCGGGATTCCTACAGTCCTTTTGGATATTGTCCCCTTTGATTTAAAGGAGGAGGAAAAAAAGGATCCAAAAGCAAGAAGCCGGATCGTTGAGGCCGGACTGGATGCGGCGGTTAAAGCCAAGCCCCCGCTGTTTATGGATAAGAAAAAGGATGTAGAGCTGATCACGACGGGAAATCTGGAAGATGATCTTGATAAGGTCAAAGACTGCGACTGGATTGTGGAAGTGGTGGTTGAAAAACTGGAGATCAAGCAGCAGCTCTTCAAGAAGCTTGACGGTATCCGGAAACCCGGATCGATTATAAGCTCCAATACCTCCGGCATTCCGCTGAATCAAATGTGCAAGGACTTGAGCGAGGATATGCGCCAGCATTTTCTGGGGACCCATTTTTTCAATCCTGTCCGCCACATGCATCTTTTGGAGATCATAGAGGGGCCGGAAACCCTGCCCGATGTGCTCAATTTTATGGCGGACTTCGGCGAACGCTTCCTCGGCAAGGGCATTGTGTGGGCAAAAGATACCCCTAACTTTGTCGGCAACCGCATCGGCGTTCAGAATATCGGCAAAGCCATGCAGGCCATGCAGGTCCACGGCCTTACGATCCCCGATGTGGATGCTATCTTCGGCCCCCCCATGGGGCGTCCCAAAACCGCGGTGTTTAAAACCTCCGATCTTGTCGGGCTGGACACCATGAAGCATGTGGCCGATAACTGCTATAACATGTGCCCGGATGACGAGATGCGCGACACCATGGCACTCCCTGATTTTGTCAAAACCATGGTGGAAGAAAAGAATCTGCTCGGCAACAAGACCAAGGCCGGTTTCTATACCAAGGAAATCACACCGGAATGGAAGCAGATCAGAAAGGTGATCAATCCGGAAACCCTGGAGTATGAAGAATACGGAAAAGCTGATTTCCCCTGCCTTCAGGAAGCCAAGCAGAAAGAGTCCCTGCCTGAGAAAATGAGGGCCATCGTATACGGTGACGACAAGGGCGCCAAATACGCCTGGGATGTGGTCTCCAATGCCCTGATTTATTCCGCCAACCGGATTCCGGAAATCTCTGATACCATCGTTGACATCGATAATGCCATGAAGTGGGGATACAACTGGGAGCTGGGTCCGTTTGAAACCTGGGATGCCATAGGTGTTCAGGAATCCGTGGAGAAAATGGAAGCAGAAGGCATGAGCGTTCCGGAAAAGATCAAGGAAATGCTCAAATCCGGAGCCACCACATTTTACAAATTGGACGGCGCCACCAAGCTGTTTTTTGATTTTGCCTCAAACAACTACAAACCGGTGCCGGTAAATGAAAAACAGATTTCCCTGGCGGATCTGAGAGCCAATAACAAAGTCGTCAAATCCGTGCCTTCCTGCTCTCTCATTGACCTGGGGGACGGCGTCTTTAACCTGGAGTTCCATACCAAGATGAACGCCCTGAACTATGAAATTGTGGAGTTTATGGGCACGGCCAGGGACTATGTCAAGGAAAACGGCGTCGGCTTGGTTATTGCCAATCAGGCCTCCGGCATGCCGGCCCCCTTTTCCGCGGGCGCGGACCTGAAATACATGCTGGATGCCGCCAGGGCCGGTAAATTTGAGGAGCTCAACCAGTTTATCAAAACCGCCCATGAGGGCATCATAAACAGCAAATACGCACCGTTTCCCGTGGTAGCCGCACCTAACGGCCTGGCGCTGGGCGGCGGCTGTGAAATCTGCATGGCCGCGGATAAGATTGTTGCCTGTGCGGATCTGTTCATGGGCCTGGTGGAAATCGGCGCCGGCCTCCTTCCCGGCGGGGGCGGCATGATGCATCTGTGGCGGAATTTTATCGAATCCAAACCGGATGTGGCCACACTGACCGATTATGCCGGCTACTTCATCAAGCCCTTTATGCAGGTTGCCCAGGCAAAGGTCTCGAACTCGGCGGCGGATGCCAGAAACTGCGGTTTCTTAAGGCCTACCGACCGCATTGTGTTCAACAAGGATCTCTTGACCGGAGAGGCCAAAAAGGAGGTTCTCAAACTCGTCGACGATGGTTACGTGCCGCCGAGAAAGCGGAAACTTCCGGTTTTCGGCCGTGAAGCCCAGGGCATGATCGCCTCCAATATGCTGAATATGCGAATTGGCGGCTATATTACCCCGCACATGGAGTTTATCGCCACTAAAATCGCCTACTGCATGTCCGGCGGTGATGTGATCCAGGGGACCCGCGTCAGCGAAGAGTATCTGCTGGGTCTGGAGCGCGAAGCCTTTGTGGAACTCTGGAAGACGGAGAATACCCAGAAAATGGCAGAGCATATGATGAAAACCGGCAAGCCCTTGATGCTGTAAACTGACGCTGAACGCCAAACCCAAGCAAAAACCTAAAATATTAGGAGGATATACAGATGAGAGATGCATATATCGTAACCTCGCTGAGAACCCCAGGCTGCCGGCGGAATAAGGGGGCATTTGCCCAGACCCGGCCGGAAGACCTGTTGAAGACGGTGATCAATGCCGTTATGGAAAATACGCCCAACGTTGAGAAATCCGATGTCGAGGACCTGATGATCGGCTGCTCCTTTCCGGAGGCTGAGCAGGGAATGAATGTCGGCCGCGTTATTGCTCAGATGTGCAAATTCCCGGATGCCACCACCGGGGCCACGGTCAATCGTTTCTGCTCCTCAGGACTTGAGGCGATTGCGATTCAGGCCATGCGGGTCAAGGCCGGCTGGTCAGAAGTAGCCATTGGCGGCGGCCTTGAATCCATGACCATCGTTCCCATGGGCGGCAACATGCCGCGTCCCCATCCGGAATGGTCCCGGGAGAATCCGGATGTCTATATCTCCATGGGCTCAACAGCGGAAAATGTGGCCAACCGCTATAATATCCCCCGGGAAATGCAGGATGAATTCGGCTATCACTCCCAGATGAAGGCTGCGAATGCCAAAAAGAACGGGCTCTACAAGGAACTCGTGCCCACCCAGGCGGTCAAATACGTTGAAAACGCGGATGGCTCCTGGGAAAAGAAAACCTGGATGCAGGATTTTGACGACGGTATCCGGGAGGCAACGACGATGGAAGGTCTGGCCAAACTGCGCCCGGCATTCGCTGCCAATGGTTCGGTTACGGCGGGCAACTCCTCACAGACGACCGACGGTGCCGCGGCTACCCTAATTATGAGCGAGGATGCAGTCAAAAAATTCGGGGTCCAGCCCATCGCCAAGATCAAATACTACACGGTTGCCGGCTGCCGCGCCGATGAAATGGGCGTTGGCCCCGCCTACGCCATACCCAAGGTCCTGAAGCTTGCGGATATGAAGATCGAGGATATCGGCATTTTTGAAGTCAACGAGGCCTTTGCCTCCCAGGCCATTTATTGCCTGCAGCAGCTGGGCCTGTATGACAAAAAAGAGCTGTGGGCGTGTGACAGCGACAATCGGATTATCAATGTCAACGGCGGTGCCATTGCTCTGGGCCATCCTCTGGGCTGCACCGGGGCGAAGCTCTGCGCTCAGATCATGACCGAAATGAGAGAGCGGGGCGTCAAGTACGGCATTGAATCCATGTGCATCGGCGGCGGCATGGGTGCTGCGGCCATTTTTGAGTTGTGTGACTAAGCTCCTTCTTTCCTCTTGTGTATATAAACAGCAAAGGGCTGTTCGTGAATTCCGGACAGCCCTTTTGCCATCACTTCCACACCCAGGGAAACCTTTTGCCGGGCGGGTTTTTAACTATCATCACCGGGATCTCTTTTTCCATCAGCCGGAACGTCTCGGAGAGATTGCCCAATAGTGAGGTAACGGCTGAGGTATTCCCATGAGCCCCGACCAGGATGAGCCGGGCGTTGTGATCCATTGCCGCCTGATAGATGTTTTCGGCTTCACTGCGCATCGGATCGCCTGTCTCAATCCGGCAGGCCATGTCTTCGGGCGTGAGTTCATAGGCCTTTAAAAATTTTTCATAAGCCTTGCGGGCTTGCTGCTGGTAATGGCTGGAGCTTCGGTCTGTGGTGGCCGGGAAATAGGTGCGGGTCGGATCGAAAATGAAATAGCAGGACATTTTAATTCCCCAGGCTCTGGCCAGATCCAGACTCCGTTCAAAAGCCTTGGCGGATGAAGCGGAGAGGTCAATCGCGCACAGGATCGGATCAATCGTTTTTTCCGCATACTCAGGCACAAAAAGGATATCACTGGCTGCGTCTGCCGCGATAATATGGCCGTAGCGGGCCTCCCGGTATTCCCCGGCTTTCTGGGCAATCAGAGTCAGCTCAATTTCGTTTCTTTCAATATAATCAAGCACCTCTTTGGTTGCATCCTCATAGCCTACCTGGGTGGCCACCTCCCAATGGCAACCGGCATTAAAGTGGGTGTCGACAGATTGGCAAAGTTTGTCCCGGATCATGTCACTGAGGTCGGTCTCCACGTCCGGGAAGTCTTTTTGGGTGCGCTCCGGCAGATCATAGGCCTGGATGACGTGGAAGAATGTTACGTTCTGAGCCGGCAGCGTCTTGGCCATAAACGCGGCATAGTCGATTAAAAATGAGTCTATGGCGGTCAAATCCAGACACACCAGCATGTGCTGCACCGGCTGCAGTTTGGGGTAATTGGGTTGGGTCGTCATAGCCGCCTCTTGCTCACATCCCTTCTTGTTTTTCCTTTGAATCCGGGGCGGATTCGCCCTCGTCGTTTCCTTCCGGATTCTCCCGCTCCTTAAGCAGCCGGTGAATCAGATCCTGATAGGATTCCCGTTCAACGGCCTTGGCCCGCAGCTTCTCGGTCTCATACTCATTGTTGAGACCCTTCCAGAGACTGTAGCCCATTATGAGCAGTAATACAGCAAAAGGCAAGCCCGTTGTGATGGATGCGGTCTGAAGAGCCGCAAGACCGCCGCCCAAAAGAAGTACGGCAGCCACCGCCCCTTCCATTGATGCCCAGAAAATCCGCTGGACCACAGGGGATTCGAGCTTGCCGCCGGAGGTAAAAGCGTCCACGACCAGAGAGCCTGAGTCCGAGGAGGTGACAAAAAAGCTGGTAACCAGCACGATCGCTAAAAAATTGGCAATGCTGGAAAAAGGAAACTGTTCCAGCAGGTAATAAATCGCCACTGCCACATTTTCTTTGACCGGCCCGGCAATGCGGCCGATGTTTTCCATTTCAACATAAAGGGCCGATCCTCCAAAGGCTGTAATCCATAAAAAGGTCAGCAGAGTCGGGATAATCAGAACGCTTAATACAAATTCCCTGACAGTGCGGCCTTTGGATATGCGCGCGATGAACATTCCCACAAAAGGGGACCATGAGATCCACCAGGCCCAGTAAAAAACCGTCCAGCTGTTCTGCCAATTGCTGTCCTGATAGGACTCCGTCCATAGGGCGGAGTTAAAAAAATCTTCCATATAAGCGCCCAGATTCTGGACAAACGAATCCATGACGAAGATGGTGGGGCCGAGCGTTATCATAAAGACCAGAAGTATGGCGCCGAGGTTAATGTTCATCTGACTGAGCCGCTTGACCCCCTTGTCAAGGCCGGAGATGACCGAAAGGGTTGCGGCAAACGTAATGGTTGCCACAAGGAGCACCTGAATGTTGGTGCTGTCCGGAATGCCGAACAGATGGTTGAGGCCGGCGTTGACCTGCTGAACACCGAAGCCCAGGGATGTGGCCAGTCCGAACAAAGTGGCAAGCACTGCAATCACATCGATGATATCCCCCCAGTATCCATAGACCCGATCTCCAAGCAGCGGATAGAATATGGAACGGATGGCCAGTGGCATTTTGCGGTTGAAGGCGAAAAATGCCAGCGCCATGCCGACCAGGGCATATACGCCCCAGGGATGGAGGCCCCAGTGCAAAAAGGTCATTTTCATGGCTGTTTTTGCGGCATCGATTGCGCTGCCGCCACCGCTGTACGGAGGTTCCATGAAGTGATAGATCGGTTCGGCCACGCTCCAGAAAAGAATGCCGATTCCCATGCCGGCGCTAAATAACATGGAAAACCATGAAAACCGGGAAAAATCAGGGACCGCATTTTTGCCGCCCAGCCGGATGCTGCCAAGCCTGCTGAAAGCAATGAAGACCATGAGAAACAAATAAACATTTACCGATAAAACCAGAAACCATCCGAAGTTGTTGGAAATAAAATCCTGGATGGCGGAAAAGACGTTTTGCATGGACGCGCCTACGACAAGCGTAACCGCGATAAACAGCAGCGCCAGGATGGCGGATGGCCAGAAAACCGGCGGATGGATATCGAAGAACCGGTGGCTCTCAGTATTTTCCGATGTTACGGCTGTCGATGGAGAATCGCTCATAGCATTTTTGCGTTCTGCGCGGATAGGTTTTTATGTTTCTTAAATGGCCGCTGCCTGCGCGAATGCCCGATCATGAATCTCAAACCGGGCTGCGCGACAGATGCAGAAAAATACCGAAAAAGTGTGCCAGGCTGCCGCCCAGTACAAAAAGATGCCATATGGCATGGTGATACGGCAGACGTTTCCATACATAAAAAACAATCCCCAGGGTATAGAGCAGGCCCCCGAGAACGATCCAAACCAGGAGGCCTTTCGGCAGCATGGCCAGCATCGGTTTGACTGCGATAACGGCAAGCCAGCCCATGGCTGTATAAATGCCGAGACTGATTCCCTGAAAACGGTTCAGAAAACATAGTTTGAAAACAATCCCTCCAGCGGCCAGGGCCCATATCAGGCCGAACAGCGTCCACCCCCATCCGCCCCGCATGGCAATCAGGGTCACCGGTGTATAGGTTCCGGCAATGAGCAAAAAAATGGAGGAATGATCCATCAGGCGAAAGAAATTTTTCAGTCTGACGTGAACAAAGGCATGGTAAAGGGTGGAGGCCAGGTACAGAATCAGCAGGGTGCTGCCATAAATACTGAATCCGACCACCCGCCAGGGGTCCTGGTAGTTGCCTGAGCAGACGATAAGGACAACCAGGGCCGCAATGCTCAGGGCCGCCCCTATTCCGTGGGTGAAGCTGTTCGCGATTTCCTCGCCGCAGGTATAGCGCTTTTCGGCAGATGTTGACATGGGGCTTTCAATATTTTAATGGTTTAATTAAAAATAAATAAATTATCGAATTATCGGGGTGTCTGCAAGCCTAAAATCAAGTGCAACCAAAGGAGCGCGAGGAGCGATCCGGCATTTTTCAGCAAGCATATTTGACTCAGGCAAAAAGCCCTTTATAATTATTAAGTGGCAGCCGCATAAACCGGCCCGTAAATCTGTTTTCACAAAGCATAGCTGATGTATGAGCAGTTCAACAGTTTTTTAGAGGATATCTCTGATCCGGTATATGTATTAAGCCGGGACGGAGATATTCTGTACTTCAACAATTCGGCCCGGGGCCTGCTTGGCATCGAAGGAGATGGAGGGGCCGCGGATTTTTTGCTGTCCGACTGCCACCCCTCCTGGGCGGAAGCAATGCTCCGCAAGGAAGCCATTCCCGCAGCCATTGCCAACGGCAGGTGGCGGGGTGAAAGCGCCCTTTTGACCCGGGAAGATGTGGAATTGCGCGTGTTTCAAACCATTAGCGTGCAAGAGAATTCCAGGGACGCCATCACTCACCTGACATCGGTGTTTACGGTGGACCCAGGGAATGGTTTTGAAAAGCCTTGTCCGATCGACCGGTTAACCCAGATGGAAACCCTGATCCGGCTGTCGAAAAATGTCTTGCAGGAAACCAGTCGGGAGGGCGTCATTCAACAGGTCGTGGTGGCGGCCTGCGAATTGACTCACGGTAATGTCTGTTTGTTTGCCCGGATATTGGAGTCGGGCGAGGTTTCAATTGAGGCCGTATCCAAGGGGGGCTCTCTTCATTCCAATCTTGCCCGGGAAATCCGGAGGCTGGTGGGTCAGCCGAAATTTATCGCCCATATCAGGCGGCGAAAGTCCCTGCGCCTGGTATCAGCTGAGTTTTCGTATTATACGGGAACCCTGTCACCCCCTGAACCGTCCCGGTTAAACCGGTTGAGTCATCTGGTCTGTGCCCAGCTTCTCGAAAATCCGGTATCGGATGCCAAGGTGATTTTGGTCGGCAACTCCGATAACATCGCCTTCACTCCTGAAGATGAGGCTCTTCTTCTGCAGATGGCGGCTTTTTCAGAACTTGCCCTCAATCATATCCAGGCCCGCCAGGAAGCTGGCCGCCGGTCTCGGGAAATGGAGTTAATTTTCGCCAATCTAAAAGAGGCCGTGATGGTTTGCAGTGCCACTGGTATGCCCATAATGGCAAACCCCGCCTGCATTGACTCCCTGGGGTTTGATCCGGCCGGGTTGGCATGCAGTGAAATTTCGGGCCGAATGCACCTGATTTATCCGGATGAGACACAGGTGCCGCCGGAAGAAACGCCGTTTGCCCGGGCGCTTCGGGGAGAATCTGTCTCTGATGAACGCTACTATGGTTATGACGGCAACGGTAAGCCGGTTGTCTATGTCATGTCCGCCACCCCGTTATACAGGGGATCGGATGTGTCCGGCTCGGTAACGGTATGGCGTGATGAGACGGATCTTGAAAAGCTGACCGATCAGTTGATTACAGAACAGTCCGCCCTGCAGACCATTATCAAAAGTGCGCCGGAGGGCATTGTGGTGGTTGACAGGGAATGCCGGTTCACCATGGCCAATCCAACCGCCGTTCGCCTGTATGGCCGCCAGGTTCCTCTGGACCAGCCCCTTACGGCTCAAAAGGATTTGGGGCTCCTGCATCCGGATGGCACTCCCTATGACCCCTGGGACCTGCCGCTTGCCCGTTCCGTGTTTTACGGTGAGGTCTGGATTGACCAGGAAATGGCCATTTCCCTGCCCGACGGAAGGATGCGGTATCTGCTGGTCAATACGACGCCCATTAAAAACCAGGAGGGTGAGATCATCGGCGGTGTCGGCGTGCTGCACGATATTACCCGGCGCCGGAGCGAAAAAATGCAGCTTCAGCAGGACAAGGATCTGCTTGAGCGGCGTGTGGCCGAGCGCACGGTGGAACTGGAAGCGCTTGTCGAAACCCTGAAAACGGAGATCGAAGAACGAAAACGGATTGAGCAGCAGCTCAGGGACTCCCGGCGTGAGCTGCGGATGATGTCCAGACGAACCCTGGAAGCCCTTGAGGCTGACAAACAGGCTGTGGCCAAGGAATTGCACGACAGTATCGGCGCAAGCCTTGCTGCCATCAAGTTCAGCCTGGAAGACCGTCTTTGCAGCATGAAGTCCGTCCCGCGGGAGGACACCGTTTCCCTTGAAAAAATTGTTTCCTACCTGATGTATACGATCAAGGAGACCAAGCGCATTTCAGCGGACCTGCGGCCGACGACGCTGGATGATCTCGGTCTGATGGCGACGATTGACTGGTTCTGCCGTGAATTCTGCACGTTTTATAAGCAGATAAGGGTTACCCAGGAAGTGACGATTGATGAATCGGATTTGTCCGATGCCATGAAGATTGTCATTTACCGGATTCTCCAGGAGTCCCTGAACAATTCCGCCAAGCATGCAAGCCCATCGCACATCCATTTTTCAATGAGCCGCCGGAACAACGGTGTCAGAATGATCATAAAGGATGACGGCTGCGGTTTTGAACCGCATTCGCGGCTGTTTACGACCGATCCCTTAAGCGGTCACGGCATTCAGGGGATGAGAGAGCGCGCCGAAATATGCGGCGGCCGGTTTGAGATCGAATCCAGCCAGGGCCAGGGAACGAAGATCACGCTGGATTTGCCCTTTTAGCGGAAAACGGAGCGGGACTCAAAAATACATAAAAACCCCCATATCTTTTACTTTTTTTTGGAATTAGTCTAAACCATACGCCCAGAGCAGCCTCTTAATTCAAAAAAAATGTATCAGGTTTGGCAGATTGGGCGGGCGGATACAAAAAATGTTGGTAAAAGGGCAAACATGGGTTTTTCAAAGGATGATATCAAAAACGGCATGAGAGACGCCTGGCGCAGGTATATCAGACAAGTGGAATTCTCTCTGCGCCAGTTGGAGAAGGAAATCCAGAAGGCCGGTGAAAGGGCGGGGCGTTTGACTGAGGATAGGGCCCGGCAGGTGGATAGGATATCCGGCGAGATCTATGAGATTGTTTTCTCCATTGGCGAACCTCATTGGGCGAACACCGAGGATACGGAGTTGCTCCGGAATCTGAAAGAACGGGTCTGCCAGTTTGACAGCCAGCTGCAGCAATTGAAGCTAAACGGTCAGTAGGCCGGCCGGCAGGGCAGAATCCGGAGAAGAAAAATACTATTTTTGTATGACAAGGCCCTGGTCAATTGCAAATGCGGTCAGCGTCGCCGCATTGTGGAGGTTAAGTTTTTGCATGATATTGGCACGGTGTTTTTCCACGGTTTTGACGCTGATGTTTAAGAGGTCTCCGATTTCTTTGTTAATATAGCCTTCTGCAAGCAGCTTCAAGACCTCCCGTTCCCGATGGGTCAGAGTATCCCCGGCGGACTTTGATTTAATTTTTTTATGCCCTTCAAGATAGCCCTCCATAACATTCTCGGCAATACCCGGGCTGATATAAGTCTTCCCGTTTAGCACGCTGTTGATGGCCAGCAGCAGCTCATCCCTGCTTGCATCCTTGATGCAGTATCCGTTGGCTCCGGCTTCAAAGGTTTCAATGACATACTGGTCCGACTCATGGATGGTAAGAACCAGTATGCGCATGTCCGGAAACTGGCGGCGAAGTTCTTTGATGACGCTGATTCCGCTCAGCCTGGGCATGGACAAATCTAAAAGCAATAAATCCGGCTGCTTTTTTTTTATTGAGTTGATTGCCTCCAGTCCATCCCTTGCTTCACCCATGACCTCAAGCCCGACTTTTGATGCCAGCATGGCTTTCAACCCGTCCCGGAAGAGCTGATGGTCCTCTGCGATAAAGACGGTTTTTTTTTCATCCATTATCTCTGAATCCAAGGCAGTCCTGTGATGAATTGGTGTTTTATGAACAGTCCGTCAACATGGTGAGCTAATTTTACTTTAAGAATTTATAATAAACTGTATAAATTTTGTAAATAATTTTTATTGTTCAAGTCGTGGAGGCAGAGGTGGGACAGCGCGCTCGCAAAAATAGCCATTGATTCCGCTTGCAGCGGAATCAATGGCTATTTTTTCAATGAAAAGGCCTGAATGACGGGTGTCGCCGCTTAAGGGCGCCATGGATGCCCGTCAGAATAATTTGTTATCCCCGTCAATTCGTAAGCCTGAAGGCGCAGGCGAAAGCCGTTTTATGAAGCAAGGCCCATTTCGGCCAGTTCTTCGTAATCCGGCAGTTCTTTTTTCAGGTAATCCCTGATTTTTAAAAGAATGTCGCGTTCAAGCTGGCGGACACGCTCCCTGGAAATACCCAGATAGTCGCCGATCTGCTGAAGCGTTTGAGGGCTTTCCGCGTAAATGCGTTTATCGAAAATATTGCGTTCCCGCACCGACATCGTCTTCCTGAATTGCATCACCTTCTGGCGCAATGTGGAAATCATCTGTTTTCGGGATACCTGGGATTCGGTGGACTCTTCACTGGATTCCAGCACTTCCAGCCATTCCGTATCCGAGTCCGCGTTGAGCGGTGCATCAAGAAACACATTGGTACTGTGCAGCCGCTGATCCATATCCAGGATGTCCTTTTCAGAAACGCCGCAGTTTTCGGCCAGTCGTTCGGCGGTGGGGTTAAGGCCCTGGCTGGCGAGCCTGTCCCTTTCCTGGCGGAGCTTGAAAAAGAGTTTGCGCTGGCCTTCGGTAGTAACGATTTTGACCACCCGGAAGTTGTCCTGGATATATTTGAGGATGTAGGCTTTGATCCAGAAGGCAGCGTAATAGGAAAACTTGACATTGCGTGTGGGATCGTATTTCTGGGCGGCCCGGAGAAGACCGATGTTGCCTTCCTGGATCAGGTCGTTCATGTTATGTTTCCAGAACCGTTGAAACTTCATGGCAATTTTTACGACCAGCCGGAGATTGGAAACAACAAGCGTATAAACAGCCGCTTCATCATTGTTTTCCTGCACGCGCCGTGCCAGCTCCTTCTCCTGTTCCCGGTTCAGCAGGTTGTGCTTGCGGATGTCCGCCATGTATCGCTGCAAGGCGTCTGTGCCGGCAGTGCCCGCCGCAGCTTTCGTTTTTTTTGTGCCTGTCTCCTTGTCTTTTTTGGTTTTGCGGAGTGCCGTCGACGGGATAGCTTCAGTGTTAATGGTTGTGATTTCGGGTTTTGTCGTTTCAAAAAACATTCTGGACTCCCTTCTCTGTCGGCGGTGAAAATAAATGGTTTCCCCTTTTTTCGGAGTCAAGCGTGCGGATCTTTTAACAACCGCAGCGGGTCAACCGACCATCTGAATTTCAATGTCACTATATTTGGAATCGGGCCGGAAGTGTATCCGGCCAAGGATGTATTTTGGGCAGGCAAAGGCATGTAGATCCCGCAGAAAAAAACTGCATTTTGGCCGGAGGGGGTACCTATTCTGAAGGCACGGCATTGGTACCGGAAACATTGAACAATCAAGGAAAACCGGTTTCACCTTCGGCACGTTCGGGTCTATAGAGAGCTGTACACCCGGATGGGTTCAACCGGGGGAGCAAATACAGGATTGGCCCTATTGACCGGATTACCGGTTGGCAGTAAATAT
>JAGYOT010000399.1 GCA_018399455.1 Desulfobacterales bacterium | reverse complement strand
GCAGGAAGAGCAGCTTCCTCCGCAGGAGCTGCAGTCCTGGGGCATCTGTGTGGGGCTGTCGCTGATGCCCACAACCTCAATCTCAAAGGTCAGGCTTTTGTCAGCCAGGGGATGATTGAGGTCCACAACCAGCTTCTCTTCGTCAGACTCTGCCACTTTGGCTGGAATCTGCTGCCCGTCGGGAGTTTGAAGTCCGATGATTTGGCCCACCTCGGGATTCATGTCTGCCGGCACCTCTTCCCGGGAGAAGCTGTGCATGTTGTTTTCATCCCGGCTGCCGTATGCTTCTTCCGGAGCCACCGTGAATGTCTTTTTTTCATTGAGCTGCATCCCGTGCAGTGCATCCTCAAATCCCCTGATGATTTGCCCTGCACCAATCTGCAGTTCCATGGGGTTTCTTCCCTCTGTAGTATCAAAGACTTCGCCGTTGTCCAGCGTGCCTTTATAAGCGACAGTCACGAATTTTCCATTTTCGACTTTTTCCATAAGTCTCTCCTTTTTGTTGAATTTAAAAAAATGTCCTAATAACCTATTCATGAAATATAAAATGTCAAGAGAGTCTTTGTAGCCGGGTCAGGCCTTGATTTTTATTGTGGTCTATCCCTTTTTTACGGGAAGAAAATGAAAGGGTTTTGGCGGCGCTGGAAAAAGCCGGGCACGATTTGGTCGCTGACGGCTATGTGGCGAATTCTTTGATTGATGAAATCGCCGAAGTTCGACTGGACAAAGATCAGGTTTATGAAATGGCAAACAAATCCTGGGACATCTGTATTGATGAGGGTATGACCATGCCCGAGCTTCAGCAGAAACTGGCGAACCCGTAATTAAACGGCGGCCACTTGGTTATAAACCGTGATTTCGGGCTTGCCTGCCGCAAAAGCCTTTGATTGCTTCATGAATTCCTTGAAATGCGGGCTTTCACTGTGGGCCCCCAGGGCTCTCATATCCCTGTAGTGCTCAATAAAGACCAGAGTGTCGGGGTCCTGGTCGTTAATGTTTAGGGTATAGGAAACGCAGCCCTCTTCCTCCGCTACTTTGGACATGAAGGATTGGACAGTCTCCAGGGCTTCTTCTTTTTTTTCCGGTCTAACGGGCAGTTTGGCGATTACAGCAATCATTCAGTCTCCTTTTCGTTTTCGGGGTCAGGCCTTGATTTTTTGATTATTATTAATCAAAAAATCAAGGCCTGACCCCATTATATTTCTCAGTATATGCTGGTATTCGCGGATGTGGCGAACGTAGCGCACCGGCTCCCAGCCGCGGGCATAACCGTATTTCAGTTTTTTATAATAGCGTTTTTCGGAAAGCAGAGGCAGCACCTGTTTTAAGTCCCGCCATGAATAAGGGTCCAGCCCCAATTCCCTGGCAAGCCCCTGGGCGTCGTGGACATGACCGCGGCCGACGTTGTAGGCGGCCAACGCCAACCAAGTCCGGTCAGGCTCGGTTACCTTGTCATGAAAGTTTTTCTTGAGTTTAGCCAGATACCTGGCGCCCCCGAAAATGCTCTGCCTGGGATCAAGCCGGTTCTCGACTCCCATTTCCCGTGCGGTGGTGAGCGTCAGCATCATAATACCGCGAACGCCGGTCGGGCTTTTGGCCAATGCATTCCAGTGCGATTCCTGGTAGCCCTGAGCCGCCAGCAGATCGAACGGCAGATCGTATTTTTCCGCAGCCTCCCGGAAATATTTCCGGTAACGGGGGAATCGTTTATCAATACGGCGTATATAGCGGCTGGTATCCACGTAATCGAAGACTTCAAAAAATCCATAATATTTTTCATGCAGGTGATCCAGTCGGCCGCTGTCACGGAAGTCTTTTAACCAGCTTGCAACGGCTTTGTAAAGATCGTCGCTCTTCGGCGGTATCGCCCAGCCCAGCTGCTGGGACCTCCCAAGGTTGATCGGGGCGATGAGTTCGGGGTAATAGCGCCGGTTGATATCGACGATATTGGAATCGGCAATGGTACACGCGATGTTATTCGCCCATACGTCCCGCAGAAGCTGCTCCGTATCCCGGGTCTTCGACACCTTCCATGAAAGCCCCGGATAATCCGATTTTTTTAAATTGTTTAAGCGTTCAGTGTAACTGCTGTTGGCGATAACGGTGATTTCAAGCCCCTCAAGTTCTTTGATGGATTCCGGCTGAAAGCGGTCCCGCCGGGTTACTACCTGCTGGGTAATTTCCTGGTAGGCGGGGGAGAACCGGTAGTGCCGGCCCCGGTTTTCCGTAATGGTCAGGCCGGCGGCGGCAATATCGGCTTCACCGCTCTCAAAGCCTTTGAGGACATCATCAACAGTATCCTTGATGATAAAGTGGGGCTCTGTATCAAGACAAGCGGCAAATGCGGCCATAAGTTCATATTCCGGGCCAGTGGGGCTTCCGGTTTGATCAATATAGTAAGTGGTGGGCGCGTTTCGCGTCAGGATGATCAGTTTGCCGCTTCTCTTGATTTCTTTAAGAGAGCGAGCGGGGATATCCATCCGTTGACTTCCGCCCCTGTCACAGGCGCTGGTAAACAGCGCCAGGGCGAAAATCAATAACCAGGCGGTATGTCTTATGTACTTTCGGGTCATAAGGCTCGGCTGTTTCCTTTCAGGGGTATAACGTTAAAAGATTATGCGTAATGCTTTCTTTACTTACAATAATTATTTCCCCGTGCGTTTGCCGTCCCCTGTCAGAGGCTGCCGATTATAGGCACGGGCAGCTCCTGATTCAGGACTATCCCCCTTTTGGAACAATGCCGTAAAGCGGCTGTTCACCCAGCTCTCCATACGCCAATCCGGGATAAATCCACAGTGACCGCCGTAGGGATATTTTTCAATTGAGAGGGATGCAGTTGTGGCCAGCTGATCCAGATCAGCAGCCGGAAT
>JAGYOT010000398.1 GCA_018399455.1 Desulfobacterales bacterium | reverse complement strand
CTCAAAATCGGCAAGATTGCTGGTAATGAATGCTAAAGCCAGTGCAGTTAATTACAACATTAAAATCAATTTGGACGACGATCACCACCGCCAACATATCGATTGCTGCATAAACAAATGCCCCTGGCGGCCGGGACTGCGCCGGACGCCAGCCGGACGCCTGTATTCCACCCATCTGGACTTCATCTGCCGCCAACCCGAATTTCCCCAAACAGCGTTTTACAATGAATGGGCGCAGCGGCTTGACATCCATCATGCCCTCTGCGGAACCATATATCAGGATTCATGTCAAACGGTACACCTTTTGATTAAGCGCTCCCCGGACCAGGGATACTACAGCGAAGCAGAAATCAACTTTGTCAACCATCTTGTGCCGCACATGCAGCATACCTTTCTCATTGCCGGAAAAATTGCCGATACCCATGCCCGGTCAGAGGCCATTGCGATTTCCGCAGAACGCAAAGACCTCCCGTTTTTATTGCTCGACCCATCGCTACGGATGATTTATTGCAGCCCCGGGGCAAAACGCATGATTGAGGAACAAGGCCTTTTGAGAATAAAAAGAGGCATGCTTTTTGTCGCCGATGAATTTCAGAATCGTCGTCTACATCGATTATTGCGGGACTTCCGGGCTGCGACCGAAAACCGGCAGTTTCATGCCGGAGGCGGAAATATCAGCCTCTCACGGGCAGACGGTACCAATCTGCAGCTGCTGATCCGGCCGATCCATCCGGAGGTTCCTTTTTTTATGGATCAAATCGGTACTTATGCCGCGATATACCTCTATGAGGCCGAAGCCCATATTGAAATTGACCCGGATTGCCTTCGCAGGCTCTATGCTTTATCCAAGGCCGAGGCCCGGGTAGCCATAGCAATGGTTAACACTCCCGATTCGGAGGACGTGGCCGGGCGCTGCGGCATTAGCCTTCATACCCTCCGATCCCATCTCAAATCCATCTTCAGCAAAACTCAGACACACAGCCGGGCTGAACTGATGAAATATCTGCTGACCGGGCCGGCCAGAAGGCGGTAGGCGCTGCGTTAAGAGAAACCGGTGTAGCCCCCTGCTCTACCCTTTTCACAGCTGCTTCTGTTTTGAGGGCTCGAAGTAAAGACTGAATTTTCAGCGAAGCCCCATTTTTTTCTCTCAATTTCACCCATATGGGGGATTACTCCAACGGCCCGGTTTTGCTAAAGTTAAAAGGCTTAAACCATGCGCCTGTTTTCAGAACATGGGACAAGGACCGGAACCGGATCGGCCGGAACCAATGACTACCTGAGCAATACGTAAGGATCACTGAATGAAAATTAAGCACCTGATTCTATCAATTTTTTATATTTTTTTGCTAACGGCGGTTCTGACAAGCGGATGCAGTCAAAGAAAATATACCACGACTTTTACACCACCTGAACAACAAACGCCTGAAACGCTGGATATGAGCTACAGGGGCCCCAGGGCCAATATTGCCGTGGGCGATTTCATGGTCAAGGCCAGAGGCGCAACAATGCATATCGGCGATGGGCTGAGGGAGATGCTGGAAAGCGCCCTGTTTGAATCGCTCCGCTTCAACGTGCTCGACCGGCTCGATCCCGAGGGATTAAAAGCAGAACAAAAGCTCAGCTATTCCCGTATGGCCAGGCCGGACTCACCCAAACTCGGGGCGCAGATGGATGTGGCGGAACTCTTGATTTATGGAACCGTCACTGAATTTGAAGCCGAAGCCAGCGGCGCCGGAATCGACGCCGCAGCCCCCACCGTACCGGTAACGGCCGGAGCCTCCGGAAAAAACGCCCATATGGCTATTGATGTAAGAGTTGTGGATGTGGCCTCGGGGCGCCTTGTGGCCGCAAAACGCATTGCAGGCTCGGCTGCCTCATACAAGGCTACGGCAGGGACTGTTTTTAGCAGCGGCGAAGGCCCCATCCCCGTAAGCCTCGGCGCCTACACAAACACCCCCATGGAGCTGGCCATCAGAGACTGCGTTTACCGCTCGGTCATCTATGCGTGTCATTCCCTGCCGCCGCGGTACTTCAAACATTGAACCCACCTGACGGAGTGTCGTATAAAATCGGACCGTCGTATAAAATATCGATCATTAACCTGACGGGCCTTAGCACGACCTGAAAGGATGAAGATGAGGTTGCTTACTAAAACAGCCGGGATTTTTGCGGCAATTGTTTTCATCTGCTTGGCCCTGTCGGCAAGGGCTCCCGCTGCCGACGATCCATTCATGACAGATGAAGAAATTCGGAAAAGCGCCCTGGACCAGGTCAAAACCGACCTTCTCCAAAAGCTCAGGGCCGAGGGCCATGAAGGGCTGGCCGATCAATTAAGCGGGATTAATCCCGAAAAAATCGGCGATTTTTTAGGCAGTGCAGCCGGCGGGGATTTTGATCAGGCCTTCAACATCGCCGGTTCCTCGGCCGCGAAATATCTCAATGAAAAATTTGAAGAAAAACTCAATGAGAAACTCGGCCAGTGGATTCAACCCAACAGCCCGGCGGCCATAATCGGCAAATACGTCCCCTGGGATTCGGCACAAGCCAAGCAGATCGCCATCAGCGCCATTCGCGGTAAATTTTCAGCTGCCGGGGACCAGCTGACAGCAATGGTCAAAACAAAAGGCAGGGCGAACCTGGAGCAGGCATCCAAGGATATCATCGCCTACGGAATCGATTGGGTTTTAAAGCCCACAGTCGGTGCAGGTGCCGGCCAACTGTTTATTAAAACCGTGGAGCTGGAAATCGCGGGCATCGAATGGTTTAAGAAATGGAGTGCGGACTATCTCACAGAAAAACGCCGAAACCAGTACAGCGAATACCGAAAGCAGGGAATGACGCCAAAAGAGGCGGCCCATAAAATAAACAAGGACAGCGGATTCACTGCCTTTGCCAGGTACCCC
>JAGYOT010000397.1 GCA_018399455.1 Desulfobacterales bacterium | reverse complement strand
ACATGTTTACTGCCGCCGGCTTTGATCCTGAACCCGAGCCTATCGGGATCATCCCCACGGCCCGCAGCTTTGATGAGAACCTGACCATGGCGTGGGTATCCGGCCATATTTACTATACCATGGCCGACGGCGACCTGTTCTAACCGATAACCCTATTTTTTATTGATGACAGCTATAGCTGCACAGAATATTACAAAACGGTACCGCGTTTACGCCAAACCCGCTGACCGGCTAAAGGAGGTTTTGCTGCGCCGTCCCTTTCATCAGGCGTTTCATGCCCTGACCCAGGTTTCATTTAAGGTCGAACCTGGTGAAACTTTCGGTATAATCGGCGACAATGGCGCCGGAAAGAGCACGCTGCTCAAGATTCTCTCCGGAACCCTTCAGCCGACGGAAGGCGAAATTGCCATCAGGGGTCGGGTAGCGGCGCTCCTGGAGCTTGGAGCCGGGTTTCATCCGGAGTTCACCGGCCGGCAGAATATTTACCTGAACGCCACCCTGCTGGGGCTTGAACATGATGAAATCCGAGCCATTGAAAGCGATATTATCCGTTTTGCCGGGCTTGATCAATTCATCGACCGGCCGGTAAAAACCTATTCCTCGGGGATGTATATCCGGCTTGCCTTTTCCATCGCGACCAGCGTTGATCCGGATATCCTGATTATCGACGAAGCATTGAGCGTCGGCGATCAGCATTTTCAAAAAAAATGCGTGGATCGGATCATGGGTTTCCGGCAGCTGAACAAGACCATTGTTTTCTGCAGTCACAGCTTGTACCAGGTCTCCGAACTGTGTGATCGGGTGATGTGGTTGAATCATGGAGAAATGCAGCATATCGGCTATACCGATCAAGTGGTGATGGCATATGAAAAATGGTGTCAGCAGCAATCGGTCCAGGAGGCTGAAGTCGTCTATCATGATGCATCGTCGCCGGTTAAAGTCGATAGGATTGAGGTCACCGATATCAACGGAAAACCGGTTGTTGCGCCTGAAGCAGGCGACGACCTGATTGTTTCTGTAACGCTCTCAAGCACCCGCCCGGTCTGTTGTCATATCGGTATCGGGTTTGAAAACCTGGCGGGGGAAGGCATGTTCGGGGTCACCACAAAGGGAGACGCAATGGCACCGATTGATATCGGCCGCAGCCGGCACCTGAAGGTATCATTTCCGGATATCCGTCTCATCAATGGTGCTTATAAGGCATGTGTATTTGTGCTGGATGAATATGCCGTCCATGTTTATGACCGCAAACTCTCAGGCGAGCTGCACTTTAAAAAAAGACCGGAAACTTACGGATGCATGTATATGAATCATCATTGGGAGCTGGACCCGTGAATTGGCTGAAAGACATCTGTTATGCGGCCTGAACATCAAATCGTCCCTTATGAACCCTCGGACTTAACCGGGAGGCGGGTTATGGTTCTGGCGCCGCACCCGGACGATGAAACCTTGGGCTGCGGGGGCAGCCTGATTTGTCATATGAGGGCCGGGGATCCCGTTAAAGTGGTTTTTCTCACAAACGGCGTAAAAGGCGATGTGTCCGGTTCTGCCGAACCTGAGCAATATGCGGCAAAGCGGCGCGAGGAAGCCGAATCCGTCTGTGCCCGGCTGGGGATCCATGATTATGAATTCTGGAATTTTGAGGATCGCCAGTTGGCCGCAGCCCGCGGGGCTTTTAAAACACTGCTCGCTTCCTTGAAGACCTACCGCCCTGAAATCGTCTATTGTGCATCTCCCTTCGAATTCCATCCGGATCATCGCGCGGCCGCCTTTTTGCTCATGAATGCCGCAGCAGAATGCGATTTTGATTTTGATATCGCCTTCTATGAGGTCAATCAGCCCTTGAAATCGAATTGTCTGGTGGACATTACCGAAGTGGCGGCCGAAAAATATGCGGTGATGGCCGCATACCAATCCCAGTTAAAGGAAAAGAACTTTACAGACTTAAACAAGGGCTTGAATCGCTTCAGGAGCCTTACACTTGCAGGGCCGGTGAGATATGCGGAAGCATTTTATCTTAAAAATTCTTCCGAGATCAAAAAAAGTGGATTTATTTTTGCATACTTACATGATGTCGGACGGCTTTTTCCGTCCGCTGACGATGCGATTTGTGAAGCCATGACAGGCCCCGGCAGCCCTGAGATTGAAAAGTGCCTGGCGCAAATGGAAGTTGGCAGAAAAGAAAAAACGAATCATTCCGGACCGATGGTCAGTGTTATTCTCCCGACCTATAACCGCAGGGAAGATTTAAAAAGCGCTATCGAAAGTGTTATGAACCAGCAGTTCCAGGATTTTGAACTCCTCGTGGTCAATGACGGCGGCGAGGATGTATCCGACGTCATCGAATCCTTAAACGGCGACGGCCGGATTCGTTATCTGGTGCATCCGGAGCGAAGGGATGTTGCAGCAGCAAGAAATACAGGCCTTAAAGCGGCGAAGGGCTATTATATCGCTTATCTGGATGATGACGATGCATATTACACGGATCACCTGAGCACCCTGGTGCATGCCCTGGAGCACGGGGACTGCCGAATCGCTTACACGGATGCCAACCGGGTCACGATGGAATGGGTGACGGACCGGTATGTGCCGACTGAAAAACGGGTTCAGTACAGCCATGATTTTGACCGGGAAAAGCTTCTGGTCAGCAATTATATCCCGACCTTAAATATTGCCCACCGCAGGGATCTGCTGGAAGAGATCGGATACTTTGATGAAACCCTGGACGTTCATGAAGACTGGGACCTTTGGATTCGGGCGTCCGCAAAGCATGACTTCCGTCATATCAAGCGGACCACCGCCGAGTTCCGCGTCCGACAGACATCCCGGTATTCAAAATCGGCCGGGAAAATCAATTTTTTGCGGACGCTTCGACGCATTCATAAGCGATATGCCGGCCTGGCGA
>JAGYOT010000396.1 GCA_018399455.1 Desulfobacterales bacterium | reverse complement strand
TTTTCGCCTTTCTTGATCTTAACGAAAAATCCTGGTTTTCGTTCGGGCACTATTTAAAATTAAGTAATATCAGGGAAATTTTGCTTTTCTGATCGTATCATGGCAGAAACGCCGTGATACCTTTAAATTTCAGTGAAAATTGGAGATGGACCATGCAGCGAGGAACAGAAGAAGACCGATTTGAGGTTTTGACAGGTGATATTTCAGCATCTGAACAGGTCAGCGTCGTGACCGTGGGCGATCGCATCAAGCATATCCGCGAGGAAAAGGGCCTGTCTTATGAAGAGATTTCCAATGTGACCGGAGTTGATGTTGAAATGCTTGAAAAAATAGAGAAAAACGAAATTCAACCCCAGCTCGGCACATTGGTCAGACTATCCAAAGCTCTGGAAAGCGCCTTCAGCCGCCTCGTCTCGGGAGTTGGAACCAGGCTGTATTCCATCACCCGCAAGGACGAGCGTAAGATTGTTTCCCGCTCAACATCCGTCAAAGGGAAAAAGCTGTATACATACATGAGCCTGGCCCCGGAAGTCAAGGGGCGCCACATGGAGGCACTGGTGGTGACCCTGGAAGAAAATCCGGAAGAGGAAACCTCGGTCCATGAAGGCGAAGAGTTTATTTATGTGCTGGAAGGCACGGTCATTGTCAAAATCGACAAAGACCGGCATGAACTTGAGCCGGGCGACAGCATTTATTACCTGTCCACAACACCGCACATGATCGCTGCCAAAAGCGGTACAGCAACGATCCTGGCGGTTCTTTACGAGGGCTGAGGGCCGGGCCCCTTATTGCAGGGGCTCTGGTTCGTCCTCCCTTTGATAGGTCTCCCACTTCCGGTCGACCTCCTGCTGAAGCTCCTCGATTTTTGTTTCTGTCAGTCCGCGGAATCGCGTCTGAAGCTCCAGATATTCCGAAACCGGCCGGCGCTTTTTGTTAAGCAGCCGGCTGGAAGGGCCGCTTAGTTCAACACGCCCACCTATGTTTTCATAGAGTTCATAAAGCCCGCATTCCACTGCCAAACGGCCGATTTTAACGCTGTAACGCGGGTTGAATCCCCAGCCGGAGGGGCAGGGCGTGTGGATATGAATATACTTCGGACCGGAAATGGTTTTTGCCTTGCAGATTTTGTCATAGAGATCCAGCGGATAAGCTGCCGAGGCAGTGGCCACATAGGGGATGTCGTGGGCGGCGATGACCGCCGGCACGTTCTTCTTTTTCTGCTTTTTCCCGGAAATCGGGGTTGTCGTGGTCAGTGCCCCTTGCGGCGTGGTCCCGGAGCGCTGAATCCCCGTATTCATATAGGCCTCGTTGTCATAGCAGATAAATATGAAGTTCTCACCGCGTTCGCAGGCGCCGGACAGCGCCTGAAGGCCGATATCGCTGGTGCCGCCGTCGCCTGCCCATGCAGCCACGGTGGTGGAATCGTTTTTCCGGGCCCGCAGGGCCCCGAGAATGCCGGTCGCCCCAGCGGCGGTGGAGGCAAAAGTGACATTCAGGCAGGGCAGCTGGGTGGCGGCGATGGGGTATAAACCTTGCAGAACAGTCAGGCAGCTGGGCGGCACCACGAGAATGGTATCACGTCCCAGGGCTTTCAAGCCGATCCGATAAGCAATGCTTAATCCACAGCCGGCACATGCCCGGTTTCCCGGATGCACCAGTTCGTCTTCCATCAGATTGAGAATAGTGGTTTTCTCAGCCATTCGTGTATCCCATCAAATTGATTTTTAAACGCTTTGGCGGCCGCCCGGGGCGGCCCCGATCTTCAGCGTTATAATTTCAGCCCAATCCACCGGGGCATGTCCGCGGATGTGGTTTCCGTGGTGCAGGAATTGCAAAGCGCCTCCCTCAGCTGTCGAGTCTGGATTTCCCGGCCGCCCAGGCCAAGAATATAATTGTGGATAAAGGGCCGGGGCGTACAGTTATAAAGCGCCGCCTGAATATCTGTAAAAAGCCCTCCCTGAAAGCCGTAGCTGAGTGCTTTTTCAAACACAATCAATCCCTTGGCCGACTTGAAAGCCTCGCGCACGGCCTGGTCGGGAAAGGGGCGGTACACCCGCAGGCCGCAGACCCCGATTTTAAGGCCATCCTGGCGCAGGCTATCCACCACGTCCCTTAAGTGGTAAGATAGCGATCCGACGCAGACGGCAATATAGTCGGCATCCTCACATTGATAAAGCTCCAGAAAACTGTGGCCGCCCCTGCCGAAGGTATCCCGGAATTTTTCGTCCACGGTTTGGATGACGTCAAGAGCATCGCGCATGTCCGTGTGCAGATTATGGCGGATTTCCATGTATCCGGGGGCGGTTTCGCCGTGGATATCAGGCCTTATATCCGGGAGGGTGACCGTGTTTAAATTGCAGGGCTTGGCCGGATTCAGCGGAAAGTCAGGGGAAAAGGCCGGGAGGAACCCGTCCACGAGATCGCTGTCTACCAGCTCAAACGGCATATAGGTATGGCTCAGGATATAGCCGTCATAGCAGACCATGACCGGTATGCTCACGGTCTCGGCAATGGCGTAAGCCTGGATGACCGTATCGATGATCTGCTGGTGGTCGCAGGCGTAAATCTGAATCCACCCGGTGTCGCGCTGGGAGAAAGAATCCTGGTGATCGTTCCAGACTGTCCATGGCGCTCCGATGCCGCGATTGACGACGCACATGACAATCGGCAGCCGTGCGCCGGCGGCCCAGTGGAGCTGCTCGTTCATGTAAAGAAGCCCGTTTGCGCTTGTAGCGGTAAACGCCCGGGCTCCTGCGCTGGATGCTGCAATACAGACAGAAAGGGCGCTGTGTTCGCTTTCAACCGGGATATACTGGGCCTCCATTTCTCCGGCATCCACAAATTCGGACAGTTTTTCCGTTAAAGGCGTCTGCGGCGTAATCGGATAGGCAGCGACTACCTGCACATCAGAGAGCAT
>JAGYOT010000395.1 GCA_018399455.1 Desulfobacterales bacterium | reverse complement strand
GGCCGGCTTATCTATGCAGGCGGGCAAAAACTGCTGCCGCTTGCCCATCCCGCCTACCTGCTATATCAGCCGGCAAAAAAGGAGCGGATGAGCGCCGGGTACCAAAAGCTCAAGGTTCTCCTGCACGACTGCCGCTGGTACCCCGTATGCCCCATGAGAAGATATTATAAAGCCGGCCGGCTGGATGAAAAATGGATCGCACTTTACTGCAAAGGGGACTGGCAAAGCTGCATTCGCTACCAGATGGAGGAGCGGGGAGAATTTCATCCGGACTGGATGCTTCCCGACGGCAGCATTGATGAAAACCTAAAATCTCAATAAGCCAAATATTAAATTCAACCAAAGGGAAACAGATCCCTATGCATTTAAAAATCAATTCTTACGAACGTATCCTGGCAAACCTCCATGACGGGCTGTATTTCGTGGACCGGAACCGGGTGATCACTTACTGGAACAAGGCCGCCGGAAGAAATTGTATCACGACCGGCTGACACTCCCGCCTCCCAGCCGGGGGCAGGCCCGAGCCCGCCCCCCGCAGAGACAATCCTTTTACCGGATTATTGAAGGCTTCTGCGTTGTCTTTCGGTTTTACTGGTAATACGTCTTGTACTGCTCGCGCATATCCTTTTTGGAAAACTTGCCCACGCTGGTTTTGGGGATTTCATCCACCATCAGAATATCATCCGGCAGCTGCCATTTGGGGAACTTTTCAGCAAGAAAACTGTATATGTCCTCCTTGGCGACCTTGCCCCGGCCCTCTTCTCTCAGTACCACAAGCGCCAGGGGCCGCTCCTCCCACTTGGGATGATCTATTCCCACCACTGCGGCTTCCTGCACCTGGGGATGTCCCATAAGGGTATTTTCCAGATCGATGGAGGAGATCCATTCACCGCCGCTTTTGATGACATCCTTGATCCGGTCGGCAATTTTGATGTAGCCGTTCTCGTCCATGGTTGCAGCATCGCCGCTTTTCCAGTACCCGTCCTGGAAAGACTCGGTGCTTCGCTCGTCGTCGTAATAAGAAGCGGTAATCCACGGACCCTTGACCCAGAGCTCTCCCACGCTTTTGCCGTCATGAGGCTGCTCTTTGCCTTCGGGGTCGGCGATCCTTACGTCGATGCCGACAACCGGCAGCCCCTGTTTCTTTCTAAGCTCCCATTGCTCCTCTATGGGCATGTTTTTGAGAGAGGGCTTGAGCAGGTTGCAGGTAACCAGCGGCGTGGTCTCGGTGGCTCCATAGGCATGGATGATCTCTGCCTTGCCCAGATCCCAGAAGCCCTTCATCATGGAAAGCGGCGGCTCAGTAGCGCCCGAGAACATGCGCAGTCCTGTCAGATCCGGCTTTTCCGGCATCTTCTGAATGTATTGAAGCATGGGCATGAAAATAGCCGGGGCGCCGCAGGAAACCGTCACTTTTTCCGTAACCAGGAGATCCACCAGACTGCTGGGATCTTCCAGGGTATAGCGGCCGGGCAGGACAAGTCTGGCCCCGACCATCGGACCGATAAAAAAGACCCCCCAGCCCTGGGCGTGAAACATTGGAACAATCTGCATGACGGTGTCATTCATGCTGATCTGGCCCAGGTGGGCAAACTCCATGGTGTGCAGATAAATATCGCGGTGGGAGTAGTAGACGCCCTTGGGCATGCCGGTTGTTCCGGTGGTGTAGCAGGCGCTGTAGGCCGAGCGTTCATCGATCATGGCCCATTCCCTCTCCGGAGAAGCGGCCTGCAGAATCTCCTCATAGCCCGATTTCGGGGACAGCTTCGACTTTACCTCACTGATCGGTGAATCGGTAAGAATAACATAGCCTTCCACGGTCTTCAGGTTTGGCGCCACGTTTTCGATAATCGGCGCCATGGTCTCCGCGATACAGATGATTTTGGCCTGGCTGTGATTGATCACATGGGTCAGATGATCAGCGGCGATTCTGGGATTGAGCTGCAGGAGCACAGCACCCATCCCGGAAATCGCGAAATAAAGTTCAAAAAAACGGTGGGTATTCCACCCCATCACGCCGACCCGGTCGCCCGGCTTAACGCCCAAGTTTTCCAGGGCATTGGACATTCGCTTGACCCGCTCATAGGTCTGCCCGTAATCAGACCGCCGGATGCTGCCGTCCATACTCCGGGAAACCACCTCCTGCTCAGGAAAGGACCGGGCCGCATGGCGCAACAGGGTGATCGTGTTTAACTGGTAGTCGTCCCCCGAGGTTGAGGGACACCCCTTGATTAATTCATTTCCCATAGTGCTTACCTCCTTGGCAATAAGGTTGGCAGTCATACAGGCAAGGCGTGACTGACCCTGCTTGATTCAAGTTCTGTTGAAAAATATGGAATCCGCCACATTTGCGGGCCATAACGGGCTTCGGAAAGGGATAAAACGTTAATCGACGATCAGACAATACGAATTTTCGCTTGAAGCCTAAATTCGTTGGGGCTTTCAATATATAGATGAACGTTTAACAAACATCTAAACACTTAACAAACAATTAAACAACATTAAACACAAATGGACAGCCCCCTGTCAAGTAAAAAAAATTCAACTCCCAGGCAGAAGCCCCAAAAAAAGTGCTTGACAAACCCGCTGTGGATTCTTTATTTTTTAAAAACACGTTTAGCGCTGTTATGAGGCTTCATTCACACCCAAACTGCCATTCAGGGCAGTATAAAATATGCTTTAGCATCAGGCAAGAAAAGATTAAACAAAGGTTAAACAAATGACAGTTCACAACACCAGGGCAGCAGAAATGAACAATAGCCGTTGCTGGTGGTGGTGGGTCCAGTTCATAGGGTCTGCCAACGGCTGTCTGATGATAAAATAACATTTTAAAAAAACAAAAATAAAAAATGAAAAATAAAATTATGAAAAATCTTTTTTTGAGTATGAAGAAAAATATTAGAAAAAAAATACTCAGCACAAAAAAT
>JAGYOT010000394.1 GCA_018399455.1 Desulfobacterales bacterium | reverse complement strand
GGGGGCGGGGCTCAATAAATTGATTCGCCCGCCGTGATCCTTGATAATTCCGAATGTCACAGACAGTCCCAGGCCGGTACCCTTTCCCACAGGTTTGGTTGAAAAAAAGGGGTCAAAAACCTTGCCCAGGATCTCTTGCTTGATGCCTGAGCCGGTGTCGGTTACGATAATGGCGACACGCCTTCTGTGGGCGCAGAGTTTTGTCGTAATCCGGATGCAGCCGTCCTGCACGACGGCGTCAAATGCATTGTTTAAAAGGTTCATCCAGACCTGTTTCAGTTTGTCCCTGTCGCCTTCAATTTCCGGGATGTTAGGGTCAAAATCGCGCAGAATCCGTACCCGGCTCAAGCCGAAGGTGTGCTCAACCACAGAGACGACCTCCTGGATGGATTCGTTGATGTCCACTTCCGTGCGGGTGGTCTTGTCCTGCCGGGAAAATCCCAGGAGGTCCGAGACGATTCCGCTGCAGATCTTGGTCTGTTTTTCGATGATGCGCAGATCAGCCGCCATCTGGCTTTCCGGTTCGACATCCTCGAGCAGCATCTGCGCATACCCAAGAATGATACCCAGCGGTGTGTTGATTTCATGGGCAACGCCGCCTGCGACCCGGCCCAAATCCTCCATTTTTTGGGACTGCACCAGGCGTTCCTGGTATTGTTTGATCACCGTGATATCCCGGGCCGTGAGAAGAAGTCCGGAAATGCGGCCCTCTGCATATACGGGGACTTTGAGGATATGAAACCAGATAACCGCGTCTCCCTGGGCGACATTTATCTCCTTGGACAAAGCCTTTCCTGTTTTCAGAATCTGCATATCTTCATGATAGTTCTGATCCGCCTGGGATTCGGTGAAAATATCAAAATCCGTTTTTCCCAGGATCTCGGCCTCGGTTGTTTTAAAGTAGGAAAAAAAGGCCTTGTTGGCCGCCTGATAGACGAGGTTGTTATCCTGGAGGGTCACCAGGTCCGGTGTGACATCCAAAATGGTGCGCAGCAGCTCTTTTTGTCGCGACAGCTCTTTTTCTGTGTGTTCAAGCTGGCGGATCCGTTCATCCAAAGACATTGCCATATAATCGAAGGCCTCGGCCAGTTCCTGGATCTCATCGCCGGCATTCTGATGATACACCGGACAGTTTAAGCAGTTCAAATCGCCTTCTTCATCCTGTTCCAGATGATAGAGCGGGCATAGCGTTCCGGTGATGTACCAGCACCGACGCCGGGTATCCCCATAGGCGGGACAGGATGTCGCCTGGCAGTTGTTGATTTCCCAGCATTGCTTTTCGGGCTCCGGTGCGGATTGGACACCGAGATTGCCGGTTACCATTTCATTGGCTGAATTTGTCAGGGATTTAATGCGATTGATAAACCTTGAGGAAAACCAGGAGACAATGACCAGGGCGCAGATGGTGATTCCTCCGGTAAGTCCGAAAATCCACAGGGAAAGCCATTTGATCATCTCCTCCAGCCGCTTGCGGAACATACCGATGCGCACCATGCCCAAACGGTCGTCCTTGATTGTTACGGGCTTGGCAAAATCATAAATTTTGCCCTCTCCGGTAAGAAGGAGCATACTGGTATGGCGGGCTGACGGTGCATCGGGAGTGTTGTAGACGTCCAGGAGATCAACGGGAAACCCCTTTTCAAATGTGTGCACAAGGACCTGTCCGGCCGGATCCAGGATAAAGGCATAGGCAAGATCTGAATTGGCTTCCTGAACCTCGTCCACCAGGCTTTTCAAACGAAGAAAATCCATGGCCAGCAGGGCTTCTTCCGACCGATAGGCAAGGCTCGAGGCGAGCACCTTGCCTCGTTCTTTATTCTCCTTGACAAGCTCTGTCGAGGCGATGTGGGTGCCGATCAGCCCGAGACTCACACCAAGACAGATGATAACGCCGGAGAGCCCCAGAAGGAGTTTGGTCCGGATACTTAACCGCCGTAAGGAAAAGAATCGTTTAATCACGCAATCTTACTCCAACCTCTCGGATGAGCCTCCGGATGGGCTCAAAGTCTGTATCGGTTGCTGAAACAATTCCCTGAAAATGAGCCAGTTCCAGAATTTCCTGATGCTCCTTCCGGTTCGGGTTCAATTCCAGCAGGGCTTGTTTGATTTTTTCCACTACAGCCGGGTCCAGACCGGCTCTTGCCGCATAAACCCAGCTTGGGAACGCTTGGGTGACATCCAGGATGCGAATCGCCGACGGATCCACCCGATCCCGGACCAGATCCAGGGTCCCCTCCCTTATAGAGCCGATGTCGGCTTCCCCAAGAAAGACGGCCTGGACCACCTTCTCCTGCTTGCCTCCGGGGCCTGGAGCAAAAAGGATGCTGCGAAAATCCTTTCTGGAAATACCGTGCCTTAAAAAGTGATCGAGTACAAAGAGGTATCCGGCAGCGGATCTCTGGTCAACCGCAATCCAGCGTTTGTTGCGGCAATCCTGAAGATTTTGAATGGCCTTATTGTCGGACCGGCAGATGATCTGCCCTCTGAATGTCGGACTGCCGGTTTTTTCTACAATGCGGGCAAAGGCCCTGGTCTTATAGCGATCCGCAATCCGGGTGTAGACCAGCGGGTTTGAAAAGGAGATGTCGATTTTATCCCCGGCCACCATTTGGATATGCGCTTCAAAAGTGTCCGGAAAGACCTGCCGGATGGCTAGTCCTGTTTTTTCCGCGATATGCTCCACCAGCCGATGATGCCGGGAATAGGAAATCCGGTGTGAATACTGCGGGAGGCAGGCGTAGGTGAGCGAATCCAATTCCTTGCGTGTCTGGATCGGCTCCCGTCGGCTAAGATCGATCTTGCGGCTCGCCTCTTCCTGGTTGCAGGCGGATGAAAAAAAAAGAGCAAATGCCAGCCCCGCCGATATCAGGATAAACGGTTTCAGCGGATTTGAGGGCAAAAGAAACAATGGTTTCATTATTCCGGTTTCTG
>JAGYOT010000393.1 GCA_018399455.1 Desulfobacterales bacterium | reverse complement strand
TCCGCTCAGGTTAATCTGCCCGAGTATGGCGCAGAACCCGCCGGCCAGAAACAGGTTTAACAAAAAAAGACTGCTCATCCCCTTCCCAGTACCGCCTTCACATAGATTTGCGGGTGAAGCAGCTCATGGGCCGCCTCTCCGGCAATTTTAACAAACGGGGCCGGAATCAGGCCGATGACAATGGTGACAAGCGCCAGGATCGCAATCGGCACAAGCATCCAGATCTCCCGGGAAATGTCCTGCTCCTGTGCCATCCTCCCGGAAAACCGCAGCTCCGCATCTTCCGGCGCAGGCTTCCAGAACGCTTCACCCCAGATTTTGCTCATGGAGTAGACGGTCAGAAGCCCCACCATAGCTGCAGCCGCCGCCACAAAATAAAAACCGCCCGCAAGGCTTGCCTTAATCAGCATCATCTTGGCCCAGAAACCCGACAGGGGCGGGAATCCGGCCAGTGAGAACGCAGGGACAAAAAACAGAAACGAAAGAAACCCCCTGTTCCGATAAAGCCCCCCCAGGTTTGAAAGCTCAAATGATCCCGCGGCCCCCCGGCTGGCGCCGCTGATCATAAAAAGGTTGGCTTTGACGATCATATGGTGGAGCAGATAAAACACCGCCCCGGTCAGGGCCAGGGGCGTCAACAGAGCCAGCCCCAATACCATGTAGCCCACCTGGCTTATAATATGAAATGAGAGAATCCGCCGGAACTCATTAAAGGCCGCAGCTCCCAAAACTCCGGTGACCATGGTCAGAACCGCGGCGACCAAAAGCAGTCCATGCGTATAGGCGACGTTGAGGGTAAACACCAGGGTAAACATCCGGATCAGGGCATAGACGCCTACTTTGGTCAAAAGCCCCGCAAGAATGGCCGATACGGCAACCGGCGGCGTATGATAAGATACGGGCAGCCAGAAAAAAAGCGGGAAAATCCCGGCCTTGATGCCGAAGGCGGCCATAAAAATTGCTGCAACCGCTGTCAGCAGCGCCTTGTCCGGCACGTTGCGCACCGCCATATGCAGATCCGCCATATTCAGGGTGCCGGTCATTCCGTATAGCAACCCCAGACCACTGATGAACAAAAGGGTTGAGAACAGATTGATCATGACATACTTCACGCCGCCATCCAGCTGCGCCTTCTCCTGGCCCATCACCAGCAGACCGAACGAGGCCATCAGCATCACTTCAAACCAGACATAGAGATTGAAGAGGTCGCCGGTCAGAAAAGCGCCGCATACGCCGCCGATCAGGATATGCATAAGCGGATGGAAACCGGCTGAAAGCAGGTCAGTGGAGATTTCAGCCCTTGCGTAAGCCATTGCCGCAAGGCTTAAAGTGCCTGTGACCGCCACCAGGATTGCGCTCAGGTGATCGGCCACCAGCGTGATACCGAACGGCGCAGGCCAATCGGCGACCTGCAGGGCGGCCACCCCGATTTGGCAGACATGAAAAAACAGCCACAGGCAGGCGCCAAAATGAAGGACACTGCCCAAAAGGCTTACCGTCTGCTGCCACCAAACATTGCCTTTGACCAAAAGGCTTGCCGCGGCCGCAGCAAACGGGAGAATGATGGGCAGCACCAGCATCGCATTCATGGCCTGCCTCCCTTCTTCGCTTTCTCAGCGGGTTCCTGCCGGTTCGTCTCCCTGGCAGGCGGCTCGGCAAAACGCATCTTTTCGCTGTCCACGGTGCCAAGCGACTGGTAGGCCCGATAGAACAGAATAAAAACAAAAGATAAAAGGGCAAAGCCGATCACAATCGCCGTTAAAATCAGGGCCTGGGGCAGCGCATTGGCGACTCCCTGCCGGGCAACCTCTGCATGAACTCCGATAATGGGCGGTGCGGTGCTTGAAAGGCGGCCCGCAACAAAAATCAGAAGATTGACGGAATTGGTGGCGATCACCAGTCCGAAGATAAATCGGATAAGATTGCCCGAGAGCATGAGAAAAATACTGGCAGCCGCCATTATTCCGCATAAAACAGCTAAACCCGTCTCCATATCAGTTCTCTTCCAGCCCCAGAAGTATTGTCACAACCGTCCCCAACACAATGGCATATACGCCGACATCGAAAAAAAAAGGGGTCCCCACCGCAATGGCATGGCTTGTCAGATCCCCCGGCGGCCACCAGAGGCCGGTCAAAAAAGGCTCTCCCGCAAACAGGCCGATCAGGCCGGAGACAAGCGACAGGGCCATGCCGAAGACGATCAGGCCTCGCGGATCAATGCGAATAGCATTCCGGACGGCCCCCGGCCCCTCGGCCAGGATATAAAGGGCAAATCCGGTTGCGGCCACAAGAGCGCCAGAGAATCCACCGCCCGGGGCGTTATGGCCCCGCAGGAGCAAATAAACAGAAAAAACCAGAATCAGGCTGACCAGCAATCGGGTGGCGGTCCTCAGGATCAAAGACTGCACTACTGCCTCCTTCTTTTCAGGATTAATGAGTACCCGGCCAGGCCGGCGGCGGCCACCACGGTGATCTCCCCCAGTGTATCCATGCTGCGAAAGTCCACAAGAATCACATTGACGATATTTTTTCCGTGGGCGAGCAGGTAGCTGTTTTGCTCGTAAAATGCCGTGATGGAGAGATCGAGGTCAACGGCGAGAACCGCCAGTATCAAGGCGGTGACCATGCCGCCCATTGCCAGGGCAAGCAGGGCATCCAGCAGCCGTTTAAATGAAAGCGTTTTCGGATGCGGCGCCAGTACGGGCAGCCGCAGCAGAATCATGGAAACGATCACCACCGTCAGGGTCTCCACCAGCAGCTGGGTGAGCGCCAGGTCCGGCGCGCCGAAGCTTAAGAAAATCATGGCCAGCCCCGCTCCGATAACGCCCAGGGCACAGATGGCCAGAAGGATGATGCGTGTTGCAACAACGGTAATTACCGCAGCCAGGATAACGGCAAGCAGAATCCACTCCCGCCATGCCAGGATCGGGGCAT
>JAGYOT010000392.1 GCA_018399455.1 Desulfobacterales bacterium | reverse complement strand
CCCGCCCGGAAACAACGGCTGCGCTCGATCCATCCCCGAAAAGCGGAGCCACCCGCCGATCGGAATAATCCACGGCATGGGTATAGTTCTCCGCATTGATCACCAGGATAAAATCGGAGCCGAAGTCAGGGGCCAGGCCGGCAAGAAACGCCAGCTGCACGCCGAAGGTGCTGCAGGCAGCGTTTAAATCGAAACAGGGCGCATCAATTCCCAATTCACCGGCAAAAATCGAGGCCTCCGCCGGAATGGTATAAGCCGGCGTTGAGGTGCCCGAGATAACCATGCCGATATCGGCCGGCGTCAGCCCGGCCCGGTCAAGGGCCATTCGGGCCGCCTCCACCGCCCCGTCGGTTCTGGAATGGGTCGCGGCCTCCCTGGCCTGTCTCGGATCCTTGTTTTTGGTCGTCTTGATATAATCGAGCGACAGTGATGTCCGGCGTGTGGCAATCCCGACCCGCTCCATGATCCATTCTTCATCACTGCCGATATCCAGCTCACTTAAAAAACGGTTGGAAATGACATTTTCCGGGTGAAAATGCCCCAGCCCATGAAGATAGAGCATTTACCCGATCCTTTCCCCGCCGTCTGCACAGATGAGGGCGCCGTTGATCCAGGCGGCCTCTTCAAGGCACAAAAGAAATATCACGTTGGCCACATCTTCCGGTGTGGTCAGCCGCGCGAACGGGTTTCGCAACCTGGACTGGGCTCTGATGCGCCGGTTGCCGGGGATGGCTCGCAGTGCCGGCGTATCCGTAACGCCGGCCTGAATCACGTTGGAACGGATACCATAGGGGGCCAGCTCAACCGCCATTGACCGCGAAACGGATTCCAGCACCGCCTTGGCCGCGGAAACAGCGGCATAGCCCCGCCAGGCAACCGAATTGCCCTCGCTGGTCAGGCTCAAAACCCGGGCATCCGCTGCAAAAAGCTTCCGATTCAGAACATCCTTGGCCCACTCGACGATATTAAATCCCATGGCGTGGATGGTGCGGACAAAGTCTTCTTTTTCCAGGAACTGGCGATTGCTGTAGTCCCCTGCCTGATCCATCAGCGGATACAGGGCATCAAAGCCTTCCTCAAAATCCTTTTCGACTATCTCATGCAGCCGATCAGCCGATAAACCTGCATCCTGTGCAAGCCTGGCCCTGGCGGCCGCGGCTGCCCCGGGCTCCTGATAAGATGCCAGAAGCTTCAGGTTGCCGAAGGCCACCGCGTGCAGCAGCATACGGATTTTGCCATTCTCCCCCAGGGCATCAGAAAGCCCGTCCAGAACCGTTTGCCGGCCTTCCTCCGACAATCCGTCCAGGTTGAAGGTCAAAACTTCCACGCCCGTCTCCCGAAGCTTTTCAAAAACAGGGGCAATCTGCCGCATCGCCGCCCGTCGATCGCGGTGCACAATGCAAAGATTCATTCCGTGCCGGGCGAGTTTTTCCGCGGTGGCCAGGCCGAACCCGCTGGATCCGCCGATGATCAGCGCCCAATAATTGGTGTTAAACCGAATCATGAACTAAATTCCCTTGCTGCTGCGGAAAATGTAGTTATGGAGCGGCAGGGGATGCCGATACTCTGAAAAAAGCGTTTCAAAGGCCGGTTCGGCCCGATCTCATAGATCCGCTGAGCCTTCTCTGCCAGGTTCTGCATGTTGTCCCGCCAATTGACCGCACCGGAGACCTGTGAAACCAGGGCATCGATAATGCTGGCCGACTTGCCGGCATGGAAGTGTCCCGTATAATTGCAGGTTACACAACGGGCCTGCTCAGGCCGCAGTTTAACCGCCACCTGGTCCAGCACTTCCCGGAACGTATCTTTAATGGCATTCATGAACCGGCTGTGAAAGGGAGCGCTCACATTAAGCGGTACGAACCGAAGGCCGCCCGCTTCATCGCCCGCCTGCTCAAGACGCTCGTGGACGATTTCCATGCTGTCTGCACGACCGCTGATCACGACCTGACTGGCGGAATTGATATTGGCGATATCCACAGGCACATCCGCAAGCATGTCACGGAGCCACTCAATATCAAGGTTATCGGCAATCACCGCCGTCATCGCGCCTTCACCCGGGGGAACCGCTTCCTGCATCAGGCGGCCACGGGCCGCGACTGTTTTAAGCGCCTCTGAAAACGGCATAGCCCCTGCCGCCACCAACGCTGCATACTCTCCCAGGCTGTGTCCCCCGAAATAAGCGGGAGTAAAACTATAAAGGGCCTGCAGTCCCCGAAACATGGCCACCTCCGTGGTCAGAATACAGGGCTGGGCATATTCCGTCAGGTCAATGCGTTCATCCCCGTCAAAGCATAGGGCCGTCACATCCCATCCCAGAACCTGCGATGCTTCCTCATAGGTTTCCCGGCTGACTGCAATATTTTCATAAAAATCCTTCCCCATGCCGGGCCGTTGCGTGCCCTGGCCGGGAAACACAACGGCTGTCAGGTCACTTTTCATGATTGCCTCCTTAATTAGTATGGTGATTTGGAGCTGATGATGAACTTTAGAATCACAACAGGCAATCAAGAAACATGCCAAAAAATCAAAATTTAATTAACATTTTAATTTTATAGATAAAATTTTTCAAGCAGGTATAAAGCCAAAGGTGATTTCACGGAAACAATCAACACTGCTTGTACAAGGCCTGTACACTGGATGCATATTTTCCACAACTCCTTGAAAAATAATAATATATGGCGTTTGCCGGAAAAAAATGATAATCGTTTGCCATTTCAGCTGCAAAACGATAGAATCAAAAAAATTTTTTGCCGGCCCGCATTCGTTGCGCAGCTCAAGCCCGGCGTTCAGATGCTTTGAATTATTTGCCGGCTCCAGCGGTTTAACGCTAAAGATGTTAAGCCTGACAAACGATAATAAATATATCAATAAAAATTGTAAACGAAGACTGATGGCTTCGCAAAAAGTCCAATATCTGCGTTGCGCTGCATCCCT
>JAGYOT010000391.1 GCA_018399455.1 Desulfobacterales bacterium | reverse complement strand
AAGCTCTTTGGGCAGGGTGTAGACCTGTTTCTCAAGATCTTCTCCGGCCAGTTTGATCTGGGCCAGGGTCTGATTGGTAAAGGAGTTGCTCATGACAAAGCTGGGATGCCCGGTGGCGCAGCCCAGGTTGACCAGGCGCCCCTCGGCCAGCACAATAATAGAGCGGCCGGATTTCAGATGCCACTGGTCCACCTGCGGTTTGATGGATGTCTTCTCGCAGTTATTTTCAAGGTAGCTCATCTGAATCTCGTGATCAAAGTGGCCGATATTGCATACGATCGCCTCGTTTTTCATCAGCTCCATATGCTCGCCGGTAATAACATCACAGCAACCGCTGGCGGTAACAAAAATGTCAGCATAAGGGACTATGTCCTCCATTGTGGAGACCTCATAGCCCTCCATCGCCGCCTGCAGCGCACAGATCGGATCGATTTCCGTAACCACCACGCGGGCGCCAAACCCTCGCATAGACTGAGCGGAGCCTTTGCCCACATCCCCATAGCCGCACACAACAACGGTTTTTCCCGCAACCATGGTATCGGTTGCCCGCTTGATACCATCGGCCAGTGAATCACGGCAGCCATAAATATTGTCGAATTTGCTCTTGGTCACCGAATCGTTAACGTTGACCGCAGGGAACAGAAGCTCGCCCTTTCTGGCCAACTGGTACAGCCGGTTGACTCCGGTCGTGGTTTCCTCGGAGACGCCGCGGATCTTTGCAGCCACCTTATGCCAGTGCTCCGGATCGCGCTTGACTGATTCCTTCAGCCGGTTGATCACGCACTGGTACTCATAAACGTCATATTCCTTCTCCAGCATGGACGAATCATCTTCGGCCCTGACCCCTTCATGGACAAAAAGGGTCGCATCACCGCCGTCATCCACGATCATATCGGGTCCGCTCCCGTCCGGCCATGTCAGCGCCTGCTCCGTGCACCACCAGTAATCCTCGAGAGATTCCCCTTTCCAGGCAAACACCGCAGCAGTGCCGGCTTTGGCGATGGCCGCGGCCGCATGATCCTGGGTGGAAAAAATATTGCAGGAAGCCCAACGAATATCCGCACCCAGCAGGGAAAGGGTTTCAATCAGCATGGCGGTCTGGATGGTCATATGAAGGCTGCCTGTGATCTTCATTCCCTTGAGAGGTTTTTCCCTGCCATATTTTTCCCGAACCGCCATGAGGCCCGGCATTTCGTTTTCAGAGAGCTCCATGTCCTTGAATCCGTCGCCCGCCAGAGAAATATCAGCAACCCGGTAAGGCAATGAAAGATTTAGTTCCGGTACAATGGCGCTGCCATTTTTTTCTTTTGCTTGCATTAACATAAAAAGTTGTCCTTTCTTTTTGGTTAGGCCTTATGTACAGGCTTTAATTCTTTGTTTTGGTTGCGTAATAAACATTAAGCTGGAGGCCCTTTTTCAGCTGGTACAGATCCAGCTTCTGCAGCTCAAATCCATTGGCGGTCAGCCAGGTTTCGACCTCTGCCCTTGAGAACCCGAGCCAGCGTGCCCCATATTGTTCCCGAAGCAGCCGCTGGTTGTGCTTTTCAAAATCCGCAAGAATAAAGTGCCCGCCTTTTCTTAATATACGGCCGACTTCCGCAATCGCGGCTTCGGGCTTTGCAAGGTACTGAAGCACCAGGGAAACCACCGCAAACTCAGCCTCACCGTCGCTTAAGGGCAGATGCTCAATTTCCCCCAGCCGAATCTCAATGGCATCGCGCGTTTCCTTGAACCGTTTTCTGGCTTCCTCCAACATGCGGGGGGAACTGTCGACCCCGATCACTTTGTCCGCGTGCCTTCTCATCAACTCCAGCAGATCCCCGGTCCCGCAGCCCAGGTCAACCCCCACCGAATAAGAGCCGGCGTTATTAAAAATCGCCCGGTTCAAATCGAAATCGCCGATAATTTCGCCCTTAAAAAGGTCCCAGCGGGGTGCAATATGGTCAAAAAACCGTACTGTATGGCTCTTCCGGGCTTCAATCATCTGTTCCGCCCGCGCAATGTCGACCGCATATGCCGCATCCTCCTCGAACAGGTAGCGCACAGCATCAATGAAGCCCCTTCCCCGTCCTCTGCGGGACGCGTGATAAAAGCCCCAGACCCCTTCTCTTACATTCTCGACCAAACCCGCATCGGCCAGGATTTTCAAATGCCGGGAAATCCTGGATTGGCCCATTTCAAGAACTGATACCAGCTCGCCCACCTTCAGTTCATGACGAAGCAGGACATTGAGCAGCCGAATCCTGGTTTCGTCCGACAGGGCTTTAAAATATTTTAAGGCATTCATTATACTTGCGTTATCCGGAAATCTTTTAGACGTATTGAAATTTTTATATCAAGATATCTTGATATTGTGATTTGATTATATAGATATAATCATTAATGTCAAGCAAAAAATTTGGTGCTGGCGATTTACACACGAAGGCGCTTCAGGAATGCGACCCTTGAAGCTTTAAGCGGGGGCCGATGTGCAGTCTGTGCACTTCACGAAGAAATGAAAGAATGTCCCCTGCCAGGCGGCGGGGGGCCTCGATAGCCGTCATGTGGCCTATCCCCGGGTACTGAAGCAATTTTGCAGCCGGAATGCATTCGGCCATCAACCGGCTGGACTCAATAAACATGTCATCCTTTTCCCCGTAAACGATCAGCGTGGGACAAAACACGTTGGCCAGCCCTTCCCGGCAGGGGTCCGGATCCTTATAAAAACTTCGGACAAACCGTGCGATTTCACGGCGATTGTTCTGGCGGACCATTTCAAAGGCGATCCTAAGCATCGTCTCTGATTGATTGGATTCCACAATCCCCCGAAAAAAGGGGCCGGGTTTGTTTTTCAACCTCTCAATCATGGTTTCCCAGGTCTGGTTTTCAAAGGATTGGGCGAGCTTCTCGTGAAAATCCCGGATCTTTTCTGCGTCACCGGCTACGGGGGAAGTGAATG
>JAGYOT010000390.1 GCA_018399455.1 Desulfobacterales bacterium | reverse complement strand
GCCGGTATTCGGATCGAACATCTGCTGGCCCATGTTTCAGGCCTTCCGGATTACCGGCCCTACTATAAAGAGCTGGTTTCTCGGCCCCTTTCGGAGCGGCGTGGAAAACTGATCCGTCAACTGAGCCGTGAACCCCTCCTTTCTTCCCCAGGGGTAAAGACACGATACAGCGACCTGGGATTCATGTTGCTTTCCCTTGCGATCGAAAGGGTCACCAAAAGCCGGCTTGACCGGTATATCCGGGATGAGATTTATCAAAACCGCGGCGTTGAAGACCTTTTCTTCATCGATACCCGGCAGTCGGCCCCGAAGCGGGCCTATGCGGCGACGGAATACTGCCCCTGGCGCCGGCATCTCGTGGAGGGGGAAGTCCATGACGAAAATGCGTATGCACTGGGCGGGGTATGCGGCCATGCCGGGCTGTTTGGGACCGCAGCAGCCGTCAATCAATTGCTCACAGGCCTGCTTGCCAGTCTTGCCGGGAGAAATCAGTGGTTCTCCCGACCGCTTGTCGAACGGTTTTTCAAATGCTATAAAAACAGCGGCCGCGCGTTTGGTTTTGATATGCCTTCGGCCGGGAACTCTGCCGCCGGAACCCGCATGGACCGAAATTTAACGCTTGGCCATCTGGGGTTTACCGGAACTTCCTTCTGGATGGAGACAAAACGTGAGATTATCATCATCCTGCTTACCAATCGAATCCACCCCAGCCGCGACAATCATAGGATAAGGGCCTTTCGACCGGAGTTGCACGACTGTGTGATGGCCGGGTTTTAAAGATTTTCAAGGGGCTTAGGCCAAGTTTTTGTGCTTGCTATCAGCCCCCTTTTCTGTTAGCCATATGAGTTAATTTTAAGCAGTCAATCGGGAGCCTAATGCGGCTCCTCGGATAAAGGAGGAGATAAGGTGTTTCTGGATGCATTGCTGGGTGTGTTTTCAAATGATCTGGCCATTGACCTGGGTACGGCCAATACACTGGTTTATGTCCGTGGGAAAGGGATTGTTTTAAGTGAACCCTCGGTTGTTGCCGTTCGCACGGATAACCGGATGAAAAACCGGGTTCTGGCCGTTGGTCTGGAGGCCAAGAATATGCTTGGCCGAACACCCGGCAATATCGTGGCCATCCGTCCTATGCATGACGGGGTGATTGCCGATTTTGACGTTACCGAAGCCATGCTGCGCCATTTTATTCGAAAGGTTCACAACCGTCGTTCTTTTGTTCGGCCGCGCATCGTGATTGCTGTTCCAACAGGCATTACGCCGGTGGAAAAGCGCGCGGTAAAAGAGGCTTCGGAATCCGCCGGTGCCCGGGAGGTGTTTTTAATTGAAGAGCCCATGGCGGCAGCCATCGGAGCCGGGCTGCCGATTACAGAGCCCACCTGCAACATGGTGGTAGACATTGGCGGCGGCACTACCGAGGTCGCCGTAATCTCTCTTGCCGGCATTGTCTACAGCCGTTCCATCAGAGTGGCGGGGGATAAGATGGATACGGCGATCATGCAGTATATTAAACGTAAGTATAATCTACTGATCGGAGAGCGGACCGCTGAAATTATCAAAACCACTATCGGTAATGCCTATCCCGATTCAGAAAACTATGAAACCATCGAGGTCAAGGGCCGAGATCTGGTCTCCGGGATTCCCAAGATACTGGCCATTGATTCAGAAGAAATACGGGTAGCGATATCCGAGCAGATTGACGCCATCGTGGAGACCACTAAAATCGCTTTGGAGCAGACGCCTCCGGAGCTGGCCGCAGATATTGTCGACCGTGGGATTGTACTGACCGGCGGCGGCGCATGCCTGAAGAATCTGGACAAACTTTTGCGCGAGGAAACAGGCCTGCCCATCACGGTAACCGATGATCCCTTGTCAACCGTTGCTTTGGGATCAGGTAAGACATTAAACAGCCTTGAAATTCTTAAACAGGTCGTCATTGATTAGTTCATGGTTTCAAAAAAATCGATGATTGTGGCCGGGGCGGTGCTTTTTATTGCGCTTATCGGCCTTGTTTTTTCCCTGGACACCATTCGTAAATCTTATGCTTATAAAGCCGCCAGTCGTGCGGCGATTTTTTTAGTGGCACCGGTCCAGGAGGTCTTTCATACATCGATCGATTTCGTTGACGGGATATGGGAGCACTATTTTTGTCTGGTATCCGTGGGCTACGAAAACGAACGGTTGAAAGCGGATCTGGCCCGGGAACGCCGGAAGAGCCACCAATGCAAAGAGCTGGCCCTTGCCAATGAACGCCTTCGCAAACTGGTCCGCCTCAAAAAAAGGGTTGATTATAAATACCTGGCCGCTGAAGTCATTGCCCGGGATCCCTCTGCCTGGTATCGGACCATTGTTATCAATAAAGGCAGCAAGGCAGGTGTCAGTCAATCTGACCCGGTCATGACCGCCAATGGGATAGTCGGCCATGTTTTGCAGACCACATTCGATCATTCCACCGTGGTCCTGGTCATCGACCGCAATAGTTCGGTTGATGCAATGGTGCAACGGACCCGTACCCGAGGTATTTCAAGGGGCGACGGCGAAGGAAAATGCCGGTTTGAGTATACCCTGCGAAAAGAAGAGATTAAAATCAACGACATTGTTATGTCCTCGGGGTTCGACGGCATCTATCCCAAGGGGTTTCGGATCGGGTATGTCTCCAAGGTGGTTCGAAGAAATGTCGGCCTTTTTCAAGATATAGAAATCACGCCTTTTGTTGATTTTAATACACTGGAAGAGGTTATGGTGCTGTTGAACCCACCGGATTATGAAATTGTTGAAAAGAAGTAATGCGGATTGCCTTCCATCTGATTTTAGGCCTGATCCTTCTTGCCTTGCAGACATCCGTAATGTCCGAACTGCCGGCTGAAATGGCGTTCTATGATGTGCTGATCCCTTTTGTTGTCTACTTCAGTCTGTTTCGCGGGCTTTTATCGGGTTTTTCGGTTATTCTGCTGCTGGGATTTT
>JAGYOT010000039.1 GCA_018399455.1 Desulfobacterales bacterium | reverse complement strand
TTTTTTCTTTGCCATCCCAAATCTGACTTTTTACGAGTGCATCAGGATTCAAATCGAATCCTTTTCCAGGCATTGCCCGATATAGTCGACAAACTCAATCAGCCAGTAAACATCTGCGGCAGCCCGATGCCTGCCGCTCCGGCTGCAGGTAAACTGATTGATAAACTCAACCACCGTTTTACATGGGTGCACCGACCGGATCATCTGATTTAAATAATGGTTTAAATCCTTGATACCGATCAATGACGGATCATAACCGGAATCGGCCAGCAGTCGGTTTTTCCACCGGATGTCATAGTGAGGCTCATCAGAGTAAACCGATCGTCCGGCAAGTTCGTCAACCATCTGCTCCGCCACTTGCCGGGGGTCCACTCCCGAACGGCACAGTTGTTCCCGGCAAATTCCGTGATATTCAACGCTTTCAGGGTTCCAGTCCGTCCAGCCCGTCATATAATCCGGATTCAAGAGATAGGATTTAATGTTTTCCAGTCTCTCGCCCCAGGCGACTTCGATAGGATACGAGGTTTTGCGAAGGCTGGAAGCCTCAAAATCAATGATCACCATAGGTTCTGAATGTTTCATGCACGGCCCTTGGAATCGGGGGACCTGACGCTTAAATAGGCCTCGATCCGATCCAGCCCCGCTTTGATATTTTCCAGGGAATTTGCATAGGAGAACCGGATATAGCCTTCCCCGTTTTTTCCGAAGTCGATGCCGGGGGTCACCCCCACATGAGCGTTTTCCAGGATTTCAAACGCAAACGCATAGGAATCCCGGCTCAAATGCCTGGCATTGGCAAAAACATAAAAGGCCCCGGTCGGCTCTACGGTAATCCCCAGTCCCATTTGTCTGAGCCGGGAGACCATGTACCTCCGGCGCTCGTCGTAAATCCCGGTCATCCGGGCCACATCCGGACCGGCCTCTTTCAGGGCGGCAATGCCCGCCTTCTGTACCACGGCATTGGCGGAAATAAAAAAATTCTGGTGAATTTTCTGCATGGGCCGGATAAACGGCTTCGGAGCAATCACGTAGCCCAACCGAAAGCCGGTCATGGCATAAAGTTTGGAAAATCCGTTGAATACAATTGCGTTATCGCTGAACTCAAGTATGGAATGCGAGGCGCCCGCATAGACAAGACCGTGATAGATTTCATCGGAAATAACCATAGGAGAAAATTCCGCGATCGCCTGCATGCGCTGTTTGGATAGAAGGTTCCCCGTTGGATTGGAAGGGGAATTGATAAAAATCCCCTTGGTCCGGGGAGTTATCTTTTCCCTGATGGCTTTCGGCCTGAACTGGAACCCGTCGGATTCATAGACCGGCACGGCAACCGGAACGCCATTAAGGAACTTGATAAAATTGGGGTAGCAGGCATAATGGGGATCAGAGATAATAATTTCATCCCCCAGTTCCAAAAGCACTGCAAACAGGATCATCATAGCCGGCGAAGTGCCGGCGGTAATCAGGACCTGATCCGGTTCGGTTAAAACGCCGTACTGCTTGTGGTAATATTCACAAACCGCTTCCCTCAGCTCCACAAGCCCAAGACTGTGGGTATAATGCGTAAACCCGTCCCGCAGCGCCTTTTCTGCAGCCGCTTTAATGCATTCCGGGGTATCAAAATCAGGTTCCCCTACTTCCAGATGAATCACGTCAATCCCCTTTCGTTCCATATCTTGGGCTTTTTCAAGCACCTCCATGACAATGAAAGGGGAGATTTCATCCGCCCGACTGGAAATCATCGAACATCCTCCTTGCTGTAAAACTGGAGCAGCCCGGACCTGTTACGGCCCGATGGTCAACCGGCGATGCAACCGCCCCATGTATATATCCAATGGCGGATGAAATGAAAACCATAAAAACCGGAGAGCGCCGTTTAAATAACTCAGGCCGCAGCAAAACGCTTCTCCGGGTCGGTTTCGTAGACATGCACATCCCGCTGCGGAAACGGAATCGTGATATTGCCGGCGTCAAACCGTTTTTTGACCGTCTCCAGCGCATCAAAATAAAAATCCCAGTAATCCTCTGCGTTCACCCACGGCCGGCAGGCAATATTGACGCTGCTGTCTGCAAGTTCAAGAACAGCGACTTTGGCCTCCGGAGCGGACAGAACCCGCTTGTCGTTTTCAAGGATATCCCAGAGGATGGTTTTGGCCGCATCAATATCTGAATCATAGCCAATCCCGAACACCAAATCCACTCGACGGGTCCCCTGCCTGGCATAGTTGACAATCTTGTCGCCTGTCATTTTCGCATTGGGCACAATGATGGTTTTGTTGTCCGGTGAAACCAGGATGGTATTGAAAATCTGAATTTCTTTGACGGTCCCCGCTGTTCCCCCGGCCTCAATATAGTCGTCGACCCGAAACGGCCGGAAAAGCAACATCAGTACCCCGGCTGCAAAATTGGCCAGCGATCCCTGGAGCGCAAGACCGATGGCGAGTCCTGCGGCACCCAATATGGCAATAAAGGATGTGGTCTGAATCCCCAGCTGCGCAAGGGCTGCAATGATAACGAAGGCAATCATCGCGATATAAGCCAGGTTGGTGGTAAAGGAAACAAGCGTCTGATCGACCTGAGTCCGCATCATCGATTTTTCAAGGAAACTCCGCAAAACAATGGCGACCCAGCGGCCGACGACCAGCACCACAATGGCGGCCAGGAGTTTCAGACCGAAAACCGTGCCCAATTCGGTCACCTTGGCAATAATTTGTTCCAGATTGCCGATATTCAGAGATTCCATGGTTTCCTCCAAAAATTAGGGTTAAGAACCTATCCAACATACAACAAGTTAAAAAACCACCTTTTTGCCTGGATGTTTTATATGCAAAAGCTTAAAAAGGAAGGAACTGTGGGATAAATCGATTACCTGCAAACAAGCCGGCCCGTCCCGCCCTCCACATTACTTGCACCATCTGCCGCTTTTCGCAAATCCTGCCCGGCTTCGAAACCCCCTTTGCTGCAGCGTTATGCTAAACAATAAACCTGATCCGAATGGGAGTCAATTCTATTCCCCGGCAATCAGGGCGGCCGGTTTCAGCACAGTAAGGGAAAGAAAGGACTGAGAGAAGCATGGGGTTTGCGTCTTGTATCGCTTTTAGGAAAATTGAGGATTAAATTGATATATGGTATTGATGATAAGAACTTATGCCATTGGTTAATACTTCTTCTTTACCCACTGGCCGGTTTTTTGTTTATCCCCATGGCGGCCGAAGCCATTCTGCCGGACACGCTTTCCGAAAGGTGGAGTTGAGCCTGAAGTAACCTCGTTTTTGCCTGCGGCGTCAAATAGCGGCACAAGGCAGCGGCAAAGTCATCAGACGCAGTTTAATGAGGCCAACATGCCGTCAAGACGCTTTTTCATTTCACACCAGTTGCTCTCTGGTGCGCAGGCGATCATGATAAAGAGATTCATCTGGAAGGATTGCATAATAATGGTGCAAGTTGGCGAGTGTATTGTCATTGCTTCGATTTTTTCAACATTGAGCCAGGCAGAGGTCTTCTGGGCATTGGCAAACAAAGGGTTTAAATTCCTGGACAGAAGCCTTAAATTCAAGCGATAGTTGCTTTGGTCGGCGGCCAGGATTTTCCCGCCCGCGTCCACAAGAGCAAATGCGAGATAGCCCCGAATCGCTTTTATCTCATTTAAAAAATCCTGGAGAACAGCACCCGATTTTTCCCAATTCATCTCAAAAGGGGTGGTCTCCTCTTTAAGGGGAATGATCGGCTCTTTTTCCGAACTCTCGTTTATGACCGCCTCAGACTCATCAATGACATCCTCTTTTCGCCAATAAGCATCCGCAATCTCCATGAGGTTCGTTTTAACCCGTTTACGGGTCCGGTGACGGGGCAGATCGGAAAGGGTAAAGCTGATGCGGTTCCAGGTGGAAATCTCCCGGGCAGCCGACTCGCCGTTTAAGTCATTGTAATGGGCATCAAAAAGAACGCCTTTATCAAAATATAGATAGCCCTTTCCCGTATCTGCGGAGGTAATTTGCATGCGGCAGGTCTTCTGCTGAAGATCAATAAGCGGAAGCAGACTTGCCATGGTCATCCCCTGACGGTTTAATCCCTCGTCGCGCAAGTTAAGGCCCACAAAAATGGCAGCGGCCATGGCACTCACACTGAAGGGCTTCTCTAAGTGATAAAGAAAGGTCTGCTCAGCCAGCCTGTTTCTGAACCAGGGTTTTCCCCAGTCGGTCGTAACAATGCAGGGGGTGCCCGGGTGCTTCCGGGTCATATACGAGAGCAGTTCCAGGCAGTCGATTTCAGGTGTCTGAATATCTGTGACAAAAATTGATATACTATGATTTTTGAGCCACTCCAGTGCACTCTTTCCGTCTGTGGCGGTAAGCACCTTAAACTGCTGGAGTTTTTCAAGGGATGCCTGAAGGGTATTTAAAAAATCCGCATCACTGTCAACAATCAGGACCTTGTCCATAAAAAAACCTTTTTGGTCTCCTCATCTCCGGACTTCCAGGGAACTTCAAAACAAACCAGAAGCGGCGGTATTAATCGCTTTTTTACGTTGCCACCAAGTCTGAAGCCTGCGGCGGTCCCCAGCCAAACCCATCGCTGACATAACCGGCTGAAAATTAACGGCCTCGATCCATTCTATCTAAATAAACTCCATTTCATACAAAAATGTATTGCTATTAAAGTTAAAATACAATTTTGTATGAAATGGAGTTTAAGCATATTCCGCCATCGACTTTAAGTTCTTGAAATTTATTGATAAATAAAAATTTTATAAAAATGGCATACTTTTCGCCTTGTAGGAGGCCAGCAGGCAATTGCCATGGCAGGAAACCGGGTTGTATCCCGGCCCTGAGTGATGAACACGGGCCCTTACCGGTAAAACATTCAGATTAAGATTAAAGGAGCGAAATAATGAAAAAAACGAGTTTTATCATGTGTGCTGTTTCGGTGTTTTTGTTAGCCGGCGGTCTGCCCGCGGCCGGAGCAGAGGCAACGGCAGGCGCAGATATTGTGTCTGCCTACGTATGGCGGGGAATTACTTTTAATGACGGGTTCGTGGTACAGCCTTATGTGGATGTCTCGGCAAACAATTTTGCCATCAACGTCTGGGGAAACTATGACATTGATGATTACAACGATATCCTGGAAGAACACGAGTTTTCAGAAATCGATCTGACCCTTTCGTATACCCTCCCCATGGAATGGGCAGATATTACTGTCGGTCATATCGAATACTTGTTCCCCAACGGCGGGGCCGGAACCAGCGAGGTGTTTCTAAGCGCCTGGGTATCGCCTTTAGCCAATTTTTCCATGGGGATTGATGCTTACTACGACTATGACGAGGTCGATGATTATTACGTGGCTGCGGCGCTTGCATATGATATTGCGCTCGACAACGGCCTTGGGCTCGGTGCTTCTGCGTCCGCGGGATATGCCGGAAATAACTTCAGCCTGGGCCCGGACAGCGGCCTGCATGAATATACGCTGAGGGTGAATGCCGCCTATCCGGTGCTCAAAAGTATGGATCTGACCGCTTTTCTTGCCTACACAGACACGCTGGATGATGATGTGCTGCCCGATCAGGATGAGAACCTCTTCGGCGGGGTCGGGTTTTCGTGGAATTTTTAAAACGCCGGTTCCCAAGGGTATAAAGCGATCCTTTTGATTTTTTCTCAGGTGCACATATGGAGATCCTTTAACATCGGCGACGGGAAAATTTTTGTGGTTTCCCTGGATGAAGCAATCCGCGTACGCACCGGAGAGACCGGAAGAGAGGCAATATAGATGTTCTGTATGGATGAAGCATTTGATCGACCCGAAAAAAAAGGAGGGGAAAATGAATAAACCGCTATTTCTGACAACAGCTTTAAGCTTTGTTTGGATCTCCGGCGCATGGGCCGGGGAGGGCATCTCCACGCCGGAGGCCAATGCTGCCGCCATTGATATTGTGCAGACGCATGCCAACTATCTCTGGACACTCATTGCGGCATGCCTGGTTTTTTTCATGCAGGCCGGTTTCGCGCTTGTCGAAGCCGGGTTTACGCGGGCCAAAAATTCAATTAATATAATGATGAAAAACCTGATGGATTTTTCCATGGGTACGCTGGCCTTCTGGGCGGTTGGATTCGGCCTTATGTTTGGGGCAAGCGGCACCGGGCTTTTCGGTACCTCTGGATTCTTTCTGAGCGACTTTTCCGTGGATGGCGATCCATGGGTGCTGGCCTTCTGGATGTTTCAAGTGGTATTTGCGGCAACGGCGGCCACGATTGTCTCCGGGGCCATGGCCGAGCGGACCAAGTTTTCAGGGTATCTGATCTACAGCGCTTTTATCAGTGGTCTGATCTATCCCGTATTCGGCTCCTGGGCCTGGGGCGGTCTGTTCAAAGGCGGCGGCTGGCTGGAAGGCTTGGGGTTTATCGATTTTGCCGGCTCCACGGTTGTGCATTCGGTTGGTGGATGGGCGGCCCTCGCCGGGACTCTGGTACTGGGGCCCAGACTGGGCAAGTACGGGAAAGACGGGGCGATTCGACCTATCCTGGGCCATAATATGCCGCTTGCCGCTCTCGGGGTGTTTATCCTTTGGCTGGGGTGGTTCGGATTCAACCCGGGCTCAACCACCACCGCGGATACCTCAATTGCCATGATTTTTGTCAATACCAATCTGGCGGCGGCAACGGGTGCGGTTTTTGCGATGGCCACCTCATGGATCAGGTTTAAAAAGCCTGAGGTCGGCATGAGTTTAAACGGGGCGCTTGCCGGTCTGGTCGGGATTACCGCCGGCTGTGCCAATGTTTCCCCGTCCGGTTCTATTGTGATTGGGGCTGTGGCTGGCATCCTTGTAGTTCTGTCGGTGCTCTTCTTCGAGCGGATCCGGGTGGATGATCCGGTGGGTGCCGTATCGGTTCACGGGGTGTGCGGGGCCTGGGGAACGCTTGCTGCCGGGATCTTTAATATGGGTGGCACCTCCCTTGGCATTATCGGCGTGCAGCTGCTGGGGATTCTTGCTTGTTTTGGGTGGACTTTTGTAGCCGCCTTTATCCTGTTTAAAACCATTGCCGTCACTGTCGGGCTTCGCGTATCCGCGGAAGAGGAAATGGAAGGGCTGGATTTCAGCGAACACGGGGGTTCCGCTTATCCGGACTTTGAAGTGCTTTCCCATTCCGGTATTGGCTCCAGGAGAGGCAAAGGCGGTTCAAGTCCGGCACCGGCTTCAGTAGCGGCCGGAATGGCCAATTTTGCCGCTTCTGAAAAAAAATCCTGGTTGCCCGGACAATTATAGGCAATTTTTTAAAAGCTGTCATGCCGGTGAAAACAATTTTCCGGACATGGCGGCTTTTGGTTACGGCTGGGTTGTTATGAAAACGCTTTATATTATCAAGCTGGGCTCTACTTTCGACAGCGTCAAAGCGCGCTTCGGTGATTTTGAGCACTGGATCGAAAGGGCCCTGGGTCCGACTGACAACGGTATCGGCATCGTCGATGCGAAAAACGGCGCTCCGCTTCCGGCAGCGGAAGAGTGCGCGGGCGTTGTTTTGACGGGATCGCATGCCATGGTCACCGATGACCTGTCATGGAGCCTGGCGGTGGAGAACTGGATCCCGGACATTGTTGATGCCGGGGTCCCGTTTATGGGCATCTGCTACGGGCACCAGCTGCTGGCGAGGGCTTGGGGCGGGCAGGTGGGTTTTCATCCCCGGGATAGAGAGATTGGTACGGTTGACATCCGTCTGCTCTCAGGGAGCATCCGGGATAAACTGTTCGGCTTGCTTCCCGGCCGTTTTCAGGCGCACGCCACCCATTGCCAATCGGTGCTTCAGCTGCCGCCGGGAGCCACCCATCTTGCGGCAAGTGCCGATGAAGTCCATCATGCATTTCGAATCGGCGACTGCGCCTGGGGAATTCAGTTTCACCCGGAATTTACAGCGGACATCATGGCCGCCTATATCAGGGAGCAGGCAAAGGATCTGCGGACCTTCGGCCGGGACGTGGATAAGCTTCTGGGCGCGGTAGCTGAGACGCCGGCGGCGCTTCAGACAATCCGCAATTTTTGCCTCATGGTCGAGAATCACAACCGGCCTTTGTTTTGAGCTGCCTCTTCGGCAAACATCTGCCTGGAGAAAAGGGCTCCGTACTATTCCGGTTAAAGCGGCACAGGGGAGACGGAAACAGGATCATGCAATCCAGTGTTTTTTGATATTGCGGAGGCTCAGCATAAACAATCCAATGCAGAATGCGGCCAATATCGCCAGGTCTACTGAGAAGGGCATGATATGTCCCCCATGAATGGATCCATGAAGCACATCCGCGCCGTAGGTCAGAGGCAGCGCATAAGAAAGGGGCTTTAGAAAGACAGGCAGTTTATCGATGGGAAAGAACAGCCCGCAAAGGAAAATCATGGGAAAGCGGAAGAAGTTGGAAAAGGTCTGGGCTTCAAAGACCTCGCTGACGGCTACGGCAATGAAAAGGCCCAGGAAGGTCGAAGCAATGGCAATCATGATGACGGCCGGAATGAACAGGATCCAGATCACCCGGGAGAAATCCATCAGAAAAGCGGCCATGATAACCGGCACGAAGGCATTTACGGTTCCAAACAGGATGGCGCCGCTTGTTTTGGCCAGCATCAGTAGCTCCAGGGGAATCGGGGCAAGCAGAAGCCGTTCAAAAGAGTGCTGTTTTTTTTCAAAGGTGACCGTCACTGCGAGAAGTGATGTTGACCCGAACAGGATGGAAAGCGCCACCACCGCCGGCAGCAGGCCCGGTATGCTGCCAAAACCGCTTCCGGTCTTGATGAAAAACATGCCCGTCCATGCCAGGGGAAAGACCAGTCCCCAGCTGATGTTGGGCGGTTTCAGGTAATAGGTTCGCATGTCCTTGGCCAGAATATTAAAGAAAGCGACCCAGAGTTTCATTGTCCTCCGCCCCCTTTTTCTTTTTCTTTCCGCATGGCGTCTGCCTCAATGCCTGTAATCCTTACAAAGACATCCTCTATCGACGGCTTGATCTTTTTCGCCTCGGAAACCTCCATCCCCTGGTCTTCCAGAAAATGAACAACAGCGCCGGCCTGGATGGGTTTGTTCGCATCCGCCTGAATCATGCCGTTTTTGGGCAAAGAAAATTCCAGTTCGGGATATGCCTCCGAAAGCTTTCCCATTATTCCGGCTACGTCATTTTCGTAAGTAATCTGCACCCCGTATTTTGCCTGAAACGGGTGAAGCAGATTTTCGGTGGTATCGATCCGGATAATGCGGCCGGAAACAATGAATGCAATGCGGTCGCAAAGGCGTTCAGCCTCTTCGATATAATGGGTGGTTAAAAAAATGGTCGTTCCGGATTGGTGCAGATCCTTGATAAGCTGTCGCAACTTCCGGGAACTAGCCACATCGATGCCGGTGGTCGGCTCGTCCAGAAACAGGACTTCGGGCTTGTGAATTATCCCTGCGGCAATGGTGAGTTTGCGCTTCATGCCCTTGGAATATGCTCCGAAGCGTCGATCTGCCGCCCGGCTCAGGCCGAACGCCTCCAGAAGCTCATGCGCCCTGGTCTGTCTCTCCCGCTTTCTCAACCCGTATAGCGCAGCGCAGAAAGACAAATTGTCAAAACCAGTCAACTCGGGGTATAAATTGCTTTCATCCGGGACGACGCCGATTAGTTGCTGGGCCCGCATGGACCTGTTGGTGCAATCGATGCCGCCGATCCGGATTGTCCCGAAATCCGGCCGCGCCAGGCCGGTGATCATATTGATAGTGGTAGTCTTGC
>JAGYOT010000389.1 GCA_018399455.1 Desulfobacterales bacterium | reverse complement strand
TCCGGGTTTGGAAGATCCAACCGCTCGGCGACCGTCGCCGGGCTCTCCAACATGGGCGACATCATCAAAAACATCCGGGCATCTGCCGGGGTGAAAAGTTTTTCAAGAATTCTTATCTCTATGCCTTCTCCTGTGGCCGGAAACCCTGTCGCCATATCATCCAGCCGCTGCCTGAGCTGCTCGTAAATATTCTCCGTCATTGTCTCTCCTGCTCGGTTTTGATTCGTTGAAATTCAATCCGGGCATCCAATTCTCCCGGTCCCCGGTCGGCAACCGGGATTATGATTAATCGGGAGCAGGCCTTAAGTCAAGAAATAAAGAGCAACCGTTCGCTGTCGAATAAGGCATGCCGGGGTTTATTCAGTTAACTGCGGGGCTTTTTTGATAACCTTTTCGGCCAGCTCCCCAAAAACATCTCCGCCCTCGAGCGTAGCCGGTTCACGGCCGTATGCCATATCCAGATAAGTCTGCTGCATCTTCATGGCTTCCGGTTCCAGACGACAGTCAAAATACATTAATGCGTGATTCTTCCGGTCATGGATAAACACCGGGCCGTAATAAATGACGCTGCCCCCTTTTCTTTGAATCGGTCCTATCACCAAAATTTCCGGAATGCTTAATGGAACGGGAGGCGGAAGAAGGGATAAGAGTTCAGCAAAAAGTCCCAGCACCTCATCAACCCGCTCTGAATTTTCATCAGAGAGGGCGATTCTTCCGTCTTCGGCGATTTCATAAATATCCGAATCCCTGTATGTCAGATCCAGACCCGCCATACATTCGGCCCGGACTGCGGCAATGGTATCAGATCCCTTGCTGACCGCAACGTCCTTGTCGTTTAATATCTTTTTCATATTGAAAATATTGACCATCTCCTTAATGGTCGGATTTTTTCTGAGCAGCACATCCTGCAGGGTCGTATCATATGCCGTCATTTCATTTTCCAGCACCAGAATACGGTTCTTTTCAGTTTCCGATGCTTTCCTGTAAAATTCAATGCCTCGTTCGGTACCTGCCTGATAACCGGCCATATCCAGCAGTGAACGCATGGCGCGCTTATCGATTTTTCTCCCGCTGCCAGGCGGTCCAAGAGAGGCTGACACCGAATCATACAGCCGTTCGATGGTTATTTTTCGCTTCAGATTGTCTTTAAATCCCATCGCCGCCCCCTATCTGAAATATTGTCAAATCCTTTAAATAACTATATGGTTAGATTAATGAAAAATCAATTTTTTACCCCAATATGGCTTGCCCTTTTCTGTTGCATACCGGCGCTCTTCATTTCGCCGGCCGCGGCCAACAGCAGCCCGGAAGTCCGTCTGTTTCCCGACAACCGTGTCACACTTCATGCCCGCAACGTGTCTTTGCATCGAATCCTCTCAGAAATAGCCCGCCAGGGCGTACGGATTCGGCTCGACCCGGCAGTCGATTTCAAAGTAAGCGCAGCCTACACGAACCAGCCCGTTGATCAGGTGCTGGATGTTATTCTTGGAAAATACAACCATGCCCTGATCTGGGAGGAAACCTCGTTAGATGCGGATAAGCGCTTCCGTCTGGCCGAAATTCAGATCTACCGGGCCGGACACAGGGATTTACTGGTTCCGCTTGAGTCACCAAATTTTTTGATTGGGCGGAATCCAGAAACCGGAACCCTTTTTGTCAGGCATGAACTCCTTGTCCAACTGGAAGATAAAACGCATTTACCTGAGCTTGAATCTATCGTGGCCTCGGCGGGTGGAAAGATTCTCAGCCAGGCAGCGGATGGAACCTACCTGATCAGATTGCCGGAAACAATTGATGAACTGGCGTTTTTGGCAAAGCTGCGTGAAATCTCGAGTGCCTCCGGCATATCCGGGGCTGAACCCAATTTTGCGTATCAGAGCCCCAAAGCATTTCGGGCCGTGTTGCCGGGCGTTGAGCTGCCGGAAATCAATCGGCAAGCACCCGGCGGGCTTCAAATGCCGGTTGCTGTCTTTGACTCCGGCCTTGCCCCCATATACCTGAAGGAGCCTTATATCAAGGCATCCTACAACGCGATTGATCCATCCGCCCCTGTTGACGACAGCCTTGGCCATGGAACACAGATGTCGCTTCTGGCGGCCGGAGCCGCCCTTCCCATCGGACTTGAAAACGAGAGCTCACGTACGGCGCCCGTAATCGCCATCCAGGGCTTTGATGAAAACGGCTACACCTCCAATTATGCACTGATCCGTGGCATATCCTATGCCATGGAGAACGGAGCGCGGGTACTCAGCCTGAGCTGGCATTCGGAAACCAAAAGCAGATTTTTGCGGCAGGCCATCAATGACGCCGTCTCCAAGGGGCTGACCGTAGTCGCTGCCGCCGGCAATGAGCCGACCGGCAATGCGGTCTATCCCGCTGCCTATGAGAGCGTCATAGGAGTAGGTGCCCTGAGCCCGGACGGCCGCAAATGGGAGAACTCGAATTTTGGCGATTTTGTTGCTTATCAGGCGCCTGGTTTTGCTAATCTGCCGGTAGGTTATTACAGCGATCCCGGTATTTATGCCGGCACCTCAATTGCCACAGCCTACACCGCCAGCCAAATCTCCTCCTTTCTGGCCAGGCATCCGCATGCGGGAAAAAAGGAGATTGAGGCTTTTCTGAACGAAAACGCACCATAGGAAGGGAGCTTTCCCCTAATCTCCCATAGCGGCTACCCGATTAGCCTGAGACTCAACATCAGCAAGGCCGCCTTCGGCACCGGGAGAATCAATCCTGAAAGATAGACCGCACAGGACAGTCCTATCCACTGGCCGTAAATACCGATAATTGAAGCGGCAGCGTTTAGCCGGGTCATGGAATAAGCATCCAAATCCGATGTCTTACATCGATCCTGACGTAGATTCCCGGTATTGCCTGAAAAGGGCTGTTATTGTATTGACTACCATAGCCCCTGTTTACAACCCTCAGGCCCTGGCTTCTGTCAATTCGACCATTTGAGAATCGACGC
>JAGYOT010000388.1 GCA_018399455.1 Desulfobacterales bacterium | reverse complement strand
ATTGGTCTGTAATCAGGGAAACTCGCCTCTATCAGTCTAACAACTATTGTTTTCCCGCCGAATTCCAGCTTGATTCTCTTTCCGTCAGAAACCAACGTGATGTTTTCGTCTTTCACGCTGTCAGCTATACGCTTGATTTCTCGTGCAGCTTTCAGCGGTATAGTCATGTTTTGCAACGTAGAGTCGCTCGGCTCGTTTTGAAATCAATGAAAGGTTTAAAGCGCTTGGTATTCAGATACCGTTTCCTCAGAGAGATGTTTACCTTAAAGCCGGTGATGCTGAAATGCCGGATCTGTCGCAGAGTCAGTAAGCCGGTGGCCGGGTACTGCCCGTTAATCGAGGACTCCGGGATCGATATAAAATGCAGGCAGTTTTTTCACAGGGCCGGGCCGTTACACTATGGCCTGGCATACAGGAGCAGTTGAGAATGGCTGCGCAGATTGTTTTACTTTTGTTCCTGCTTGTACTGTCAGGTTTTTTTTCATCATCAGAAACGGCACTTTTTACCATTAGCAGGTCCAGGGCCAAGCACCTGGCCAAGGACGAGGGAAGATTGAACCGTTTGATTTTTTATATGAAAGAGCGCCCTCATACCTTGTTGACCACCATTTTGATCGGAAACAACCTGGTCAATATTGCGGCCTCTTCGCTGGCCACGGCCATTACGATCAAATACACGGCCAATATGGTTCAGGGGCCGGCTTTTGCCAATGCGGTCGGGATCGCCACCGGTATTATGACCTTTCTGATCCTGGTATTCGGCGAGATATTTCCCAAGACGGTGGCCACCCGAAACAACGTGCTGGTGGCAAAGATTGTAATCATGCCGATTTACTGGCTCTCTTTTATTTTTTATCCCTTGATTCTGTTTTTGAATTTTATTCCAAAAATTGCCGGCCGTGTTACCAATGCGCCGCATGTAACCGAAGAGGAGCTCATTACCTTTGTGGAATTTGTTCATGATGAGGGCCAGATTAATCCGGATGAGAAGGAATTGATCAATAATATTGTGAAATTGGACGACATCAGTGTTTCTGAGATTATGACACCGAGTGCGGACATGTTTGTCATTGATAAATCCAGCGAACCTGACATTGAACGTATACTCAAGTCCGGGTACACCCGGATTCCGGTAATTGAAGGCGATATTGATCACGTGGTGGGCATCGTCAATATCAAAGACCTCTTCCGCGAGCACACGGTCTCTGCGCAGCACTTGAGTATTGAGCGAATAATGCGGGAGCCTTATTTTGTGCCGGAAAACAAAAAACTGGATCAGCTGTTGAACCAGTTCAAGAAACGAAAGGATCATGCCGCCATCGCGGTGGATGAATACGGTGATGTCTCCGGTATTGTGACCCTTGAGGATGTCCTTGAGGCCATTGTGGGCGATATTGTGGATGAAACCGACATCGTTAAACCGCCGGTGGTGAAAATTCGCAACAAGGAATGGCTGGTCCTGGGTGTGGCCGATGTCTCGACGGTCAATGCAAAGCTTCATATGAATATTCCGGAGTCCCCGGATTATGAAACGTTTTCCGGCTACATCCTTGAACAGATCGGTCGGATTCCCAGGGAAAAGGAACAGATCGTAATTGATAAATTTATTATCACGGTAAAGGAAATGGAGGGCCATCGGATCAAGACCCTGATCGTTAAGCGCAAATAGCGGCCTGGCGAGGACCGGCGTTTTTGCCGGGCTCAATGGCTGATCCGGCGTTTTGTCATCCAGGCAGTTTATGGAATCCGGACGTATTGTTGAATATATTGAACAGCAGCAGATCCTTTGCGCTGTGGTCCTTGAAGATCAGGATCAGCGGGTTCGTCTGCTCAACGAAAAGGGGCGGGAGGTCAGCCAGAAGGTCAGCCGGCTGTCCCATGCGTCAGAGACCCGCATTAATGTGAACCGTGATCGGACCCGTCTGGTTGAATACCTGAGGGAAACGGCTGCTCGGCGGGAGGCGATCCAGGAAAGCATTAATATCCGGGAATTATGGGAGGTCTTAACCTCCATGCAGGAATGGGTGGATCTTCCGACCATGACCGGCCTATGTTTTCCGGAAAACAGCAACGGGGATCATGAGGCCGCCGTTGTCCGGGCCTGTTTCAATAACCGGATGTATTTCAAGTTTAATTACGACTGTTTTTTCCCTTATTCCGAGAAACAGGTCGAAAAACAGATTGCCCGGGAAAAGGAAAAAGCAAAGCGGCGGGAAATGATCGCAAAGGGCGGGCAGTGGCTCAAGCGCCTGATTGCCGGCGAAGCTCCGGCACCTCCCGAGGCCTTTCATTATATTATTCGTGCCCTGAAATCCTTTTATCTTTTTGGCAAGGAAAGCGAGTTCTATGCTTTTGCCAAAGCCTTGGTGGCAGAGGCGGGGGTGGAAACTCCGGATACGCTTTTTGATGTTATGGTTCGGCTGGGCGTCTGGACTCAGAACCAGAACCTGGAGCTGGACCGGTTCGAGATTTCCGTTGGTTTTTCCGAAGCAGTCAGTGAAACCGTCGCCAATTTGCCGCCTGCTCGTATTTCCGATGTCGGGACCTCGTCGAGGAGGGACCTGACCGACCGTGAACTGATCACTATCGATGGCCAGGGAACCCTGGACTACGACGACGCACTGAGTATTGAGGCTGTTGAAGAAGGCCATCGGGTAGGGGTTCATATCGCCGATGTCGCTGAATACGTTCCCAGGGACGGTGTGATCGAAGCGGAAATTATCGGCCGGGGCACCTCCATTTACATGCCGGATTTGAAAATCCCCATGCTGCCGCCGCGCCTGGCAGAGGACATCTGCAGCTTGAGAGAAGGGGCGGTTCGGCCTGCAATCAGTATTTTTTTTACTGTCACGCCGACCGGCAGCATCATCTCCGAAGAAGTCGCCCCCTCATATATTCTGGTCAAACGGCAGTTGAGCTATAATGAAGCGGATTGCATCGCGGAGAACGATGAATCCATCAAATGCCTGTATCA
>JAGYOT010000387.1 GCA_018399455.1 Desulfobacterales bacterium | reverse complement strand
TCCTCTCTTTAATATCAACAGGTCCACGATAGTCAATGGGCTCTCCCAGGACATTGAAAACCCGCCCCAGAAGCTCCTCTCCCACAGGGACCATAATGCTCTTTCCCTGTGCTTCCAGTTCGCTGCCCTGGGCGAGCCCCTGGGTTGGCGTGAGGGCGATTCCGCGAATCCGGGCATCATCGAGGTGAGTAAGAACCTCGATTACAACGCTCCGGTCCTCACCGCCCAGCAACACCTCGTTGATCCTGGGCAGTTCTTTCAAAAACCGGGCATCGACGACACTGCCGCGCACGGAAATAACGGTCCCCGTATTCTTGACTTGTTCAACCAAAGACTGATCTCCGCCGTATAATACCGCTACAATCAAATATAACGGCGCGCATCCGGTTTTTCCAAAGGATTTCAGGCGAGTCCCGGCGGTATAACCAGGTTAAACCGCAAACCTGATGTTGACGCCTAACCCCTGCGGCAATCCACCATACAAAAAAGCCGGCCCGGCCTTGTTTGGTTCGTGCCCCGCCCAAACACAATCGACAGAGGTTTTAATGCTGTTTTTTTAATTGATCGTTTTAAGGATTATATTAATATCAGGTTGGTTGATGCTCATTGAAAATTAAATCTTAGCGCAGAAATGGAAAATAACGAAGAATGATGCTGCCATACAAGAACCGGCAGACGGCCGGAAAGATTCTTGCCGGACATCTTAGCCACCTGAAGGGTCAGGAAGGCCTGCTGGTCCTTGCCCTCCCGCGGGGCGGGGTCGTTGTCGCGGCCGAGGTTGCCGCAAGCCTGAAGGCGGATCTGGATGTCCTTGTCGTGAGAAAACTGGGGGTGCCCGGCTATGAAGAAGTGGCCATGGGGGCTATCGCTTCAGGAGGCTCGGAATATCTTGACACGGATATGATTCGGAGGCTTGGAATTGACAGGCAGAGCATCGAAGGGGTTCGGGTGATGGAAACAAACGAATTAAAGCGCCGGGAGGCTGCATACCGCGGTGACCGCCCTCCCCCCGCCATTGCCGGAAAAACCGTTATTATCGTTGATGATGGGATTGCAACTGGTGCGACCATCCACGCGGCAGTTCAGGCGCTTGGAAAACAGAATCCGGGCCGGATTATTATTGCGGTGCCGGTGGCACCGGCGGAAGCCATAGATGCACTTTACCAAATCGCCGATGAGGTGATTTGTCCCCTGACGCCTGAAGGCTTCACGGCTGTAGGTCAGTGGTACGCGCATTTTGCTCAGACCAGTGACGAGGAAGTCCGGAAAACTTTGCACAATGCCTGGAATACCAATCCGTGACGAGAGGCGGGGGACTCTGGCAGGCGACGATATTCCCGATCCCAACGCAATTCTCTATTCCTCAACATCACTGTGAGGGGCTTTATGAAATGTCAGAACCTGCTCCACGTCCACCCGGAGCCGCCGCTCCACTTGAGGCAGCGGAGGCTTACTGTTGGCTTCCGGTTGATAACCGTCAAGCATGGCAAGTTCTTCAATCGCTGCGACCCGCCCTATCATCTGGTGCCCGCGGTCGCTTGCCGGATCCCAGACCACCACGGAAACCGCTTTCCCGGAAACTGCATTTTCGGCCGTCGTGGGACAGAACCACTGGGTCACCGCGATCTGTCCGGCGCCTGTTTTTGTGATCGCATCGGCTGCCGCCAGATGCGGAACGCCCTGATCATTTGCTGTCAATACCAGCACCAGGTGATTGTCTACGTTTTTTACAGCCAGATCCACTACATCTTCTTTAACCATGGCTTCTTCCTTTACCTAAACCGAGAGGCCGCTTGAGTCATAAGGTATAGATGCTTTGTTCGGTAGGCGTCGGGAGCATTTCGTCAATTTTATCCTGGAGTTCTTTTCTTTCCGGGCTGGAACACCACTCCTGCCAGTTCTCAACAGAGCGCCAGGTGCTTATAACCAGATAGTCTTCGGGATCCTCAAATTTCTTCAGGGTTTCACCCGAGATATAACCCGGCTGCGATGTCGCTTTCTTCCGGAGTTCTATGAGAACAGGCAACAATTGATTCTGAAGCTTTTGCGGAATTTTTCGTTTGATAAGAATCTTGGCTACCATGATGCCCTCCCCTATGGATTAAAACAATCAAAAAACCCATGTAATGCCGCTGCAATATCCATTCACGAAACCACCTGTAATTAATATGCGATGGCCCACGGGGCATGTCAAATTGCCGAAACACGGATTCGGTTTCCATTTTTGGGTCCTTCCCCTTGAAATCAATCCACTCAAACATAAATGAGGGCGACTCTGTTGAACCATCAGGCTTGATTTTTTAAAAGGGGCGGGTATACTGCTTTAACAAAAGCTGATGACTTACTATTGATTAAAGGACAAAAATGAGAATCCAGTTCGACCCCATTGGCATCATCCATTCCCCCTACAAGGAGCTCAAGGGCATGCCGATTCAGCCAAAAGGCGCAGTCGGGATTAAAGGCCGGGTTGAGGTTTTTGAGCATTTCAGAGAGGGCCTCGACGACCTTGAGGGATTCTCCCATATTTACCTGCTTTACCATTTTCACTTAAGCCGTGGGGTTGATCTGCGGGTCATCCCTTTCATGGACTCGGAGCAGCGGGGCCTTTTTTCTACGCGGGCGCCCAAACGGCCGAACCCCATCGGGCTCTCCATTGTTCAGCTTGATCGTATCGAAAACGGCGTGCTCTATATCCAGAATGTGGACATCCTCGATGGGACCCCCCTTCTGGATATCAAGCCATTTGCGCCTCAGTTCGATGCTCAGGAGCACGTACGCACCGGCTGGCTTGAAAAAGCTGGAACAAGCGTCTCCGGAAGGCGATCTGATGACCGCTTCCGATAGCAATGGATTTCTAACGGATTGTTTTCCATGATCAGCTGTCGAATTTTTTCATTTCCGAAAATCCCACATTCCGCAGCCTTGTATTTCTGTTGGGGCACCGGCATCCTGGTTATAATGGGTGTTCTCGTTGCCGCATC
>JAGYOT010000386.1 GCA_018399455.1 Desulfobacterales bacterium | reverse complement strand
AGCTCAAGGATTTCTTTCTCTTTTTCCTTGTAGATCGAATCGATTTCTTTTATGTGATCATCGGTGAGTTTCTGAGTGTCTTCCTGGGCTTTGAAAACATCATCCTCGGAGGCATCGCCGTCCTTTTTGAGCTGCTTTAAAATATCATTGGCATCCCGGCGGATGTTGCGGACCGCAACCCGATAGTCCTCGCACATTTTATTGATCTGTTTGACAATATCCTTGCGCCGTTCCTCGGTAAGCGGTGGGATATTAATTCGGATGATTTTGCCGTCATTGGAAGGCGTCAGCCCCAGGTTTGATTTTAAAATCGCCTTTTCGATGCTGTTGACCGAAGAAGCATCCCAGGGTTGAATCGTGATCAGCCGGCTTTCCGGAACCGACAAGGTTGCCAGTTGGTTCAACGGGGTCATGGTGCCGTAGTATTCCACACGGACATCATCGAGCAGACTGAGCGAAGCCCTGCCCGTACGGATCTTTTTCAGCTCACTTTTTAAGGAACTGACCGACTTTCCCATTTTTTCTTTGGCTTCCTGTTTAACCGCATCAATCATTTGTTTCACCTTCGCTATAGGATCATTAATCCTGGTTTTCGTTCGGCCACGATTTATTTCAAACCTAAACTGAGGCGAAAATCCACTCATCGCCTGCCGGGAGGTCAGATATCCGGTTCATAAATCCGTGTTCCAATAAGTTCTCCGGCAATCACCCGCTTGATATTACCCTGCTTTTTCAGGTTGAACACAATCAGCTGCAGCTGGTTGTTCATGGCCAGAGAAATGGCGGTCGTATCCATTACCCTGAGACGTCGGCTGAGCACATCCATGTAAGTAATTTCGCTGATAAAAACCGCAGACGCATTGCCTTCAGGATCCGAATCATACACACCTTCAACTTTGGTGGCCTTCAGCAGGACATCGGCATGAATTTCTTCGGCCCGCAGAACAGAAGCCGTATCCGTGGTGAAATAAGGGTTGCCCGTACCTGCGGCAAAAATGACCACCCGCCCTTTTTCCAGATGGCGGATTGCCCGCCGCCGAATATAGGGTTCCGCCATCTGGTGCATGGATATGGCGGACTGAACCCGCGTGGGCACCCCGTTTCGCTCCAGTGCATCCTGTAAGGCCAGACTGTTCATCACGGTAGCAAGCATGCCCACATAATCACCTGAAGCCCGGTCCATGCCCTGAGATGCCGCGGCGACTCCTCGAAATATGTTTCCGCCACCCACCACGATGGCCACCTGTGTTCCGGTGTCGTAGGCGGATTTCACTTCTTCGGCCATATACTGAAGCATTGCGGGGCTGATACCGTAGCTCTGCTCCCCCATTAATGCTTCTCCGCTTAATTTCAGAAGCACGCGCTTATACAAGGAACCGGCCACAGCGCGTTATCCACCAATCTGAAACCGGGCAAACCGATTAATGGTAATTTTCTCACCGGTACGGGAGATCATTTCATTAATCACATCAGATATGGTCAGATCGGTATTGCGAACATAGAGCTGGTTCATTAAACAGTTTTCTTTGTAAAACTTGTTCATTTTGCCTTCTACGATCTTTTCGATCATATTTTCGGGCTTGCCCATGTCCTGCGCCTGCTGTCGATAGATCGCCTTTTCCTTTTCCACTTCGGCTTCAGGAACATCCTCGGGCACAATCCCCAGAGGGCTTGACGCAGCAATATGCATGGCAATATTTTTTGCAAATTCTTTAAAGTCGTCAGTCTTGGCCACAAAATCGGTTTCGCAGTTGATTTCCACCAACACACCGATCTTGCCCCCCATATGAATATAGGCCTGAACAATACCTTCAGATGCCACCCGATCCGCACGTTTTTTGGCTGTGGCAAGGCCTTTTTTGCGGAGGTAATCCGCTGCCTTGTCAAGATCGGCATCGCACTCGGTCAACGCCTCCTTGCAGTCCATGATTCCAGCTCCGGAGCGCTCCCGTAGCTGCTTTACCAAATCCGCACTAATGCTTCCCATAGTTTGCCTCTCCTGTCTTGTATAACCCCGCCGGTAGCCGGAGGAGCATCTTTTCCGTCATATATTAACCCATCCTGTTTAGTCAGCCCGGCATGTTAAAACCGTGCTCCTGCATCTGTCCTAATGTCTACCGGGACTGAAGCTCCATATCTGAAGGCCCTTCAGTCCTGCCGGATTCCGCCGAAGCAGCTGATCCGCCGGACTCGCCGGATTCATTATCGGGATTGGATGCGGATTTGCGTATTACTTCAACCACGGGCCCCTGTTCACCTTCCGAGATAACCCGGCGTTCTTTGGCATCCCCTGCCTTTGGCGCCTCCTCGGCATCCTCCGCCTTTTCCTTGTCTGCCTGAGCCTGCCTGCGTTCCTCAAGGCGATGGGTGCCTTCAATACAGGCATCGGCAACCCGCGATGTCAAAAGATTGATGGCCCGGATCGCATCATCGTTTCCGGGGATAACATAATCGATCATATCCGGATCGCAGTTGGTGTCCACAACTGCAACAATCGGTATCCCCAGACGCTGCCCCTCACGAACGGCTATCGCCTCTTTTTTCGGATCAATGATAAAAATGGCCCCGGGAAGCGATTTCATGTTGCGAATCCCGCCCAGATTGGCATCCAGCTTGCCTCGCTCCTTCTGCATGTAGAGCTGTTCTTTTTTGGGATAAAGGCTGATGGAGCCGTCATTTTCGATGGTATTCAGATAGTTGAGCCGGTCGATGCTTTTCTTGACCGTTTGAAAATTCGTGAGCATACCGCCCAGCCAGCGATTGTGCACATAAAACATTTCACAGCGGTTGGCCTCTTCATAGATGGCCTCCCGAGCCTGCTTTTTGGTACCCACAAACAGCACAGAATCGCCGTTCGCCACAGTATCGGCCACAAAATCGCAGGCAACCTTAAATTTCTTGACTGTCTGCTGCAGGTCGATAATATAGATGCCGTTTCGGGCGCCAAAGATATATTTTTTCATCTTTGGGTTCCAGCGATTGGTCTGATGACCGAA
>JAGYOT010000385.1 GCA_018399455.1 Desulfobacterales bacterium | reverse complement strand
AGTCCGCCACCAGTTCTGAAGGAAGCGATGCACGATCCACCATGGCCGGTTCATTTCGGCTGTGGGTGCAGAGGTAGCGAAACAGCGGCGAAATCCAGCGCGCGAGGGCTGCGTTACGGTTGGGGACGGGCAGATTGGAAACCGCTTCCAGCCGCCCACCACCACCTTGTTCATCCCTGAGCCATAAAAGGCCCGAGCGATAGGGCACCAGCAGAGACGTGTCATTGGCGAGAAGATAGCCCAAATCCCGGATACTATGGGATTCACGCGCCCGGCGTAACAGCAGCAGAACGGTCGCCAGGCTTTCGGCCCGTCGTTTTTCTCCAGCAGCGGCGCTCGTCGCTCTGGCAAGATTTTCGGTGATGTTCATGGCTTAAAAATATCTGCGGAGTTGGAGGAATTTTCAGCCTCCCGGTCCCTGTCGGGAAAGGAAACAAATCCGCTCATTCCCGGCAGCAATTTTACGCCCCCTTCCCTTTCCAGAACGCCAATGACCCGGATCGTCTGGCTGACAGGATCCACCCGCCCCACAATATGCCGCACACTGCCCTGCTCCCTTTGGCTGGTGGCATCCGTCGTGAAGTGAAACGCCATGTCCTTTCTCAGCCATCTCAGCCATTCAGCCGGCAGGATCATTTCAACTTCAAGGGATTTTACATCGGTCAATTCCACCATGGGCTGGCCTTCTGCAAGATACTGGTGGGGATAGGCGGCGCGTGAAGTGATTGTCCCGCTGAATGGGGCGGTAACTGTGCATTTTGCCAGAATCGCTTTAATTCGAGAGATTTCCGCCTCGGCCATAGCCATTTCGGCCTGTGCAAGGGATATTTCAAGAACGCTCCCGGAAGATAAATCATGAAGGCGCCGCTGGCTCGCCAGATTCGCTGCCGCGGCATCACGCCGGGCTTCAACCGACCGCAGGGCTGCAGCTTGTTCACTGCAATCGAAGGCGGCTATGCGCTGGCCGGCCTTGACACTCTGCCCTTCTTCCACCGGAAAATCCATCAGCCTGGCACTAACGGGTGCAGACAGGATCGTTTGTGTCCGTGCCCTGAGCTGTGCCCGCAATTCATCAGGGTTTCGGGGTGAGGCGGAAACCGGTGTTAAAATCAACGCCATACCACACATCAAAGCCGGCAGCTTCCAATTAGCTTTTTTCATTTTTCCACAACCTGATCCGCTCCAGTTTTTCACCGGAGGCATCGTCTTATTTCGATTCAAATTCAGATGTCCGATCCATTCCCGCACCGGGTGATAGAATCGGTCCCGGAAGAACCCCCGCATCCCATTTCTCCAACTGCCTGGAAATAGCGGCGGTCAGTTCTTCAAGATTCATAGTTTGAAATTCAACCGGCACCGCATCAAGACCTAGGCTCATCAACAACGAACCAAAGGCATCCTGGGTATTGGCCTGTGCTTCGTACCGGCGTAATTTGGCTCTGAGAGAGCTGGCCTCGCTGCGTATTTGTTCCACCCTGCTACCCGCATCGGCGGCCACCGTGGCCTCGGTATGCCGCGCGATTTCACGTTCCAGGTCATCCAGCTCCCGAGCCCGCTTCATTTGGTTCGTCGAATCCTGGTACCGCTGCCACGAAATATGCAGCCGGCTTATAACCGCCATGTTCAAGGCAAGACGCCGAACCTTCGCCAGGTCCTCCCGGATCTCGGCAATTTCCCTCACCTTGGGGCCCGAAAAAAGGCGCATCAGGTTCCAGGTGACATGGGAGCTGGCCTCGGTCCAGGTTTTATGGACCAGGTAGGAGTTGCTGTCGTAATGGCCCGAAAAACCCAGTTCCAGCCCGGGAAAGAGCCTCAACAGGGCTTTTCGGCTTTCGTTCCGCTCGATACGTGCGTTATATATTTGTTCTTCTATATCAAGGGAATTCTGGAGAGCTGTAAGCTCCAGATCTTCGATGTCGGCGGTTATAACAGGCGGCGCATCGAAACAGGCGGGGGCTTTCAGAATCAATTCCTGGCTCGGCTTCACATTGATCAGCGATTTCAACTCAACTTCCGCAGTCACCAAGGATTGTTCTATGGCTTCAAGCTGACCGATCAACTCCAGAAGGGCGCGGCGATTTTGAAGCGTGGTCAACGGCGCCTGGACCCTCTCCTTGGCCAGGATATCCAGGTGATCCAATGCAGTTCGGCACTCATCCAGAGTGCGCTTAACCTCAGGTTTCAAAACCTGTGCAGCATAAGCACGCATATAGGCGACACGCGTCTGTTGCAGCATACGCTGAACGAGTTTTTGCCGATTGCCCTGGCTAATCAAATACCGGTCCGCTTCCTGGTGCGCCTGGTAATAGCTGACACCGAAATCCAGTATGTTCCAGGAAAGGCCGAGGTCAGCCGTTAATCTACTTTTTTCATCCGATGTGGTGGGTGACTTGGAAAGAATGCGATCCCAGTATCCCCGGCTGAAGGAAGCCTCTTCTTTGTTTCGACTGGTATACCCGGCTTTTGCTGCCAGAACCGGTAACATGTCGAACTTGGCAAGCTCGAACTGCCCCCAGGCCATGGCCTCCTCGATCATGCGTGTCCGATGATCCAGGTTGTAGGCAACTGCGCGTGCCATGGCTTCTTCCAGTTTCAACGGTGAGGTTATAGGAACCTGTCCCTTGAAAAGGGTCTCCTGGTCTTCCCGGATAACATCCGTTTTTTCATCTATTTCCAATGGCTTAGGCACCACAGCGCAACCACTAAAACCCAGCACAAAAACACAAAAAACAGCTGACGCGACTGCACCCAGTCGCCTTCCATCGAGATATTCACAAAGCATAGTTGACTCCTGATCCTGTAATTAGACCGCCAAATTTATAGATTTTGCATCCTCCACGAGAAGGTCCCGCTCCTCGAGGAAGCCCAGGCGTCCGGCCAGCCGAACCTGTTCCGACAAGGACGGCGCACCTTCCAACATTAAACGATCGTCATCCAATTCAGAAAATTCATCCTCAGAAAGATAATCCCCGGAAGGATCACCACTGCTTCGGTCTCCATCCGTTTCTTCAGGAA
>JAGYOT010000384.1 GCA_018399455.1 Desulfobacterales bacterium | reverse complement strand
AAAAAAAGTCTTTCGCAGCAGCCGGCGACCTCACCAATATTTCTTCATATTCAGGATCAGGCGGCCCAGAAAAGCGATCAATACAACAATCAGGAATATGGTAATAAGAGGCACGGCGAGCCATAAAGCGATTTTAAAAACGATAAGAACAAGCGGCAGAATCACAAAAAACACAGTGCCAAGCAATACCAGGGTCCCACAGCCGACCGAAAAATCTTTGAAAAAACGCCTCATTGTAAAATCGAATCCTATCTCCGCAGCAAACTCTAATAACGGATTCGCCCAGATATCATCGTCTGCTTGCCAAAAAAACCGGTTCCGGTTATGCTTTTACCAAACTTATAGTCAAACTTAAATTTTTGTTTTAAACAGCCAAACCATCATCAACAGTTCGTGGAAAGGAAACGATTATGACTATTTTTTTCAAAAAGCAGGATAAGGTTTGCCGGTTCTTAAATCCTTTCAGCGGCTTTGAGCCCTCCGAAGCAAAATGCCAGGTTCGCTGGGACCCCCTGACCGGGCGAAGCGGACGACTGGCCCACTTTGTCGGTTTGAAACCCCCGGCCGCGGATTTATCGCAGATTATCGAAGGCTCAAAGAACAACTGCCCTTTCTGCCCGGAAAACCTTTCGGCAATGACACCGAAATTCATCAAGGAGGAGATTTCCGAAGGCCGGCTTGAAAAAGGGGAATCGGTTATATTCCCGAATCTCATGCCCTACGATGCCCACAGCGCACTGGCTGTTTTGTGCCAAAAACACTACCGGCCGTTGACTGACTTTCCCCCGCAGATTTTCAGCAACGCGTTTGCCAACTGCCTGGATTACCTGGAGCGGGTAATTTCAGACAAAGCCAGGACCTTTGGCCTGGTCACGTGGAATTACCTCCCGGCGGCCGGTTCCAGCCAGGTGCATCCCCACTTCCAGGTTTATGCCACAGAGACACCGGGCAATTTCATTTCCACTCAAATGGCGGCAAGCCAGACTTATTACCGGGAAAACAGCCGAGCCTACTGGGATGACTATCTGAACGCCGAAATCCAAACCGGCGAACGGCTGATCAAGGAAGCGGGCTCCAGCGTCTGGCTTACGGACTTTGTTTCCCTGAGCGTGCTTACGGATATCATCGCCATATTTCCGTACAAACAGACCCTGTTTGATTTGAGCATGGAAGCGCTTGAAGAAACCGCTTCCATGCTCAACAGCCTTTTGAGTTATCTGGGAAAGCAGGGGATTTACAGCCTGAACATGGCCTGGATGCCGGCGGTGGAAGGCCGCCCGGACTGCTGGCTGCAGCTGCGGATATCTCCCCGTCTCTATCTGGCGCCCCACGTATGGTGCACGGAAACCCCTTCGCTGTTTTATCAGTACCAGGAATCCTTTATGGTCTGGTCCCCTGAGGACACAGCCAAAGATATCCGTGCATCCTTTTGATGAACGGCCGTTATGGCTTAAAGAAGAACCGGATGTTCTCCACCGGCAGACTGCCGTCGTATGCCAGCATGTTCCAGGAGGCATCACAATCCTCCTTCTTATACCGTTGTGAAGACCGGTTAAAGCAGATTGCTGGCCAGCTCGGCCAACTCGGAGCGCTCGCCCTTCTCCAGGGTAATATGGGCATAGAGCTTCTGGCCCTGCATTTTTTCGATCAAATAGCTTAATCCGTTGGACTGGCTGTCCAGGTACGGATGGTCGATCTGGAAAATATCACCGGTAAACACCATCTTCGTGCCCTCGCCGGACCGGGTGATGATGGTTTTGACCTCATGCGGCGTGAGGTTCTGGGCCTCATCGACGATAAAGAATATTTTCACCAGGCTTCTGCCGCGAATATAGGACAGGGGAGCGATCACCAGCTTTTCCTCATCCAGCAAATCCTTTATTTTACGATGTTTGACATCGTTTTCGAAAAACTGATTCTGGATCACTGCCAGGTTGTCATACAAAGGCTGCATATAGGGGTCAAGTTTGGAAGAGATATCCCCCGGCAGGTAGCCGATATCCTTGTTGCTCAAGGGAACCACAGGTCTTGCCATATAAATCTGCCGGTACCGGTGCCTGGCTTCCAGAGCGGCAGCCAGCGCCAGCAGGGTCTTTCCGGTGCCTGCCCGTCCGGACATGCTGACCAGCTCAATATTGGAGTTGGCCAGAGCATCCAGGGCAAAGGTCTGTTCAGCATTCCGCGGCCGTATCTGATAGGCGCTCTGCTTATCCACCCGGCGAATTTTCCGGGCAACCGGGTCATATGCGGCCAGGGCCGATTTTTTATGGTTTTTAAGAATCACATATTCATTGGGCAAAAGCGGCTGGGCCGTCTCCAGGGCATCGGGCTCCATTTCATAAGGAGGCTGATACATAATATCAATCAGGCTCAGAGGCGCCGTGTCCACGATGCGTTTACCCGAATAGAGGGTATTGATATCACGGACATGGTCACTGGTATAATCCTGAGCCAGCAGCCCGACGGATTTTGCTTTCATACGCAAGTTCACATCTTTGGTCACCAGTATAATCTGAGTGTCAGGCTTTTCTTTGGCAAGTTGATAGGCGGTATTTAATATGTGATGATCATGCTTCTGGCTGGAAAAATTCAGTCTCAGATCATCGTGAAACTGCTGTTCGAGTTTGATGGCAATTTTTCCGGAATCCGGCCCAAGCGGGACCCCGCCGTCAAAAAGCCGGCCCTCGCTCAATGAGTCAAGAGCCCGGACAAACTCCCGGGCATGAAAATTCAATGTGTTACTGCCCTTTTTGAATTGATCCAACTCCTCAAGCACGGAAATGGGGACAACGACATCGTGTTCGGCAAAATGGTGAATGCAGGAGCTGTCATGCAAAATAACATTGGTATCCAGCACAAAGCATTTCTTACAGGCCTGCGCATGAGCAGGAAGTGCCATGAATAGCTGCTCCTCTGGTTTCGATGGGGATAGAACGCCGAATCCTTGGGTCTTTGCGGTCACATTTCATAAAAAGCACTTTTGATGCACTCGTAAAAAGTCAGTTTTTGGATGGCAAAGAAA
>JAGYOT010000383.1 GCA_018399455.1 Desulfobacterales bacterium | reverse complement strand
GGGATTAATTCCAATAACCCAACAAATTATTCCAAGAATTACAAGAATAACAAGTTTTGGCCAGACAAAAATACTAGAAGAAACACCACTCATAGGAATGTTCGGAGTCCTACCATTCCTACCAGGACTAAAATTTATACCAAAAAAAATATTGTTACCCACCATATTATTATTTGGTGCAGGATTAATTCAAAACAAGTTCATGATTTTATCAATCCCTTTTCTCGCAATAGGATTTACACTGTTTTTTGAACCACGGCGAAAAGGGAACACGGCGGCCCTGCTGAAGCAGGCGGTTGCAGGTGCCCTGGATGCGGGAGCGGCCGTTGATGAAATCGTTCTTCGCGATTACAAGATTTCACCCTGCCTGGAAATATATGGATGTAAAAGGGATGGAGAATGTGCTATTAAAGACGATTTCCAGGCGGTTCGGGATCGGGTCCTGGCATGTCGCGGACTGATGATCGCCACACCGATATTTTTCTACACAGTCAGCGCGCACCTCAAGCTCTTTATGGATCGCTGCCAGTCGCTGTGGGTCAAAAAATACTGGATCAATGAGACCCCTTTTAACCAGTGGGTTCCGGTCCGAAAAGCCTTTCTCCTTTCCGTTGGGGCGACAAAGGGAAAGAAGCTGTTTGACGGAACGCTGCTGTCCATGAAATATTTCCTCGATGTGCTTGATGCCGAGTTGTGGGATACGTTTTTGATCCGGGGCCTGGATTTGGAAGGCGATGCGTTGTCTCATCCGGAACATATGGAAGCGGCCTTTAGCCGTGGACAGACTTTTTTTCAGTCTTTGCAGGAAATGTTATGAGGCTCTCGTTCGCTCCCGTTGGGGATTCTCAGCAGGCGTGTTATCAGGCGTATCTTGATGCCTGCCCGCAGGTGGCGTCCGATTATAGCTTTGTCAATCTCTGGAGCTGGGCCGAGGTTTACGGGCTTGAATGGGCGTTTTCCGATAACCTGGTCTGGATCCGGCAAAACCGGCCGGAACCGGTTCTATGGGCGCCGGTGGGGGACTGGCGGCAGATGGACTGGAAGACCTTAAAAGAAGAACTCTACCCGGATTTTAAATACTTTATACGGGTGCCGGTGGTCCTGGCTAACATATGGTCAACGGTGTTCGGCGAGCAAATGGAGGCCAATACGGACCGCGATCAATGGGACTATCTCTACGATGCCCGCGACCTTCGGGAACTCAGAGGAAATCGGTTTCACAAAAAGAAAAACCTCGTCAACCAGTTCAAAAAAAAAATCGGCATTTTTATGTGGAGATGGACGAGGAAATGGCGGATCGGGCCATGGCGCTTCAGGACGACTGGTGCACATGGCGGCTTTGCGACTCGTCTGCTCAATTGGAAGCTGAGAATCAGGCCATTATGAAAACATTGAGGCACTGGCATCAGTTAAAGGGCTTGATCGGTGCCTGTATTTTTGTGGATGATCTGATTGTTGCCTATACCATCGGGGAAATGTTGACAGCCGATACGCTGCTAATCCATTTTGAGAAAGGCTGCCCCCAGTATAAAGGGGCCTATCAGGCAATCAATCAACTGTTTTTAGCCCATCAGCCGGATGATGCGGTGCGGTGGGTCAACCGTGAGCAGGATTCAGGCGATGAGGGGTTGAGGAAAGCCAAGCTTTCTTACCATCCGGCTGACTTCCTGGAAAAGTACCGCATTCGTTTTCATTAAGCGGCTGCGGCGTCAGCGCCGGCTTTAAATGCTCTGCCGGCCGGGAGATGTATTATGGGCGGTTTTTTTGGATGTGTCTCCAAGCACGATTGCGTCACCGATGTATTTTATGGAACGGACTATCATTCGCATCTTGGGACCAAACGGGGCGGCCTGGCCTTTCACAACGGCCAGGGGCTTAAAAAAACAATCAAGAGTATTGAGAACACGTATTTTCGAACCAAACTGGAGCCGGAGCTGACCAGCCTGGAAGGCAGAAAGGGGATCGGGGTGATCAGCGATACCGATGCTCAACCCCTGATTATCGGCTCTCATCTCGGAACGTTTGCGGTTGTCATGGTAGGCAGGATCAATAATCTGCCTGAAATTGCCGATCACGCCTTTAAGCAGGGAATGCATTTTTCCGAGGTCTCGGAAGGGGCTGTCAATCCCACCGAACTTGTGTCCATGCTGATCAATCAGAAGGGTTCCTTCGAGGAGGGCATTGCCTATGCTCAGGAAAGGATTCGGGGCTCCTGCTCAATGCTTGTCCTGACGGAGAAAGGCATCTATGCGGCCCGGGACCGGCTTGGCCGAACGCCCGTGGTTCTGGGCCGAAAAGCGGATACGTTTGCTGCCAGTTCTGAAACTGCCGCGTTTTTCAATTTGGGCTATGAAACCGAGAAATACCTGGGCCCCGGCGAAATTGTATTCTTTACTGCAGAAGGGCATGAACAGCGAAAGGCGCCCGGGGCCGAGATGCAGGTTTGCGCTTTTCTGTGGGTTTATTACGGTTATCCCCCCTCGAGCTATGAAGGCATTAACGTGGAGGAGGCCCGCTATCGATGCGGGTCTGCGCTGGCGGGCCGTGACAATATTGCGGTCGACATGGTCAGCGGTATACCGGATTCCGGTATCGGTCATGCAATAGGTTATTCCAATAAAAAACAGGTCCCCTACTGTCGTCCTTTCGTCAAATATACCCCGACCTGGCCCCGCAGTTTCATGCCCCAGGATCAGGGGATGCGGGACCTGGTCGCCAAGATGAAATTGATTCCAGTCCCTCAGATGATCAAGGGAAAGCGGGTGCTGTTCTGCGACGACTCCATTGTCCGGGGGACCCAGCTAAAAGACAACGTCCGGATTTTGTTTGATTTTGGGGCCAAGGAAGTCCATATGCGAACCGCTTGCCCGACATTGATCTACCCTTGTGAATTTCTGAACTTTTCGCCTTCCCGTTCCTCTCTGGATTTGATCAGCCGAAAGGTGATTCATGAACTTGAGGGCGGGGATATGGATTCCATTGCAGACTATGCGGTTTGCGGATCGGCCAGGAATCTTGCCATGGTG
>JAGYOT010000382.1 GCA_018399455.1 Desulfobacterales bacterium | reverse complement strand
GAGCCAAAGAAAAACCCTCCAAAGGCGAGGTTGACATACTCAATAACCGGTTTGCCGCCGGGGCTTGTGTAAACCGCCTTATCAAAGGCCTTGGTGCAGGCATCGCGAAATGCGCTCAACTTTTGGGAGTTAGTCGAACCCGGATAATCGTCAGGGTCGGCGGTTTCAACCAGAAGGCCCGTGGCCAGGTAGCTGTCCGTGACATTAATCCTGAAGTGATAATATCCGCTCGCCCTGTTAAGAGTAACACTTTGTCGGGGCAGAAAAGCCATGCCAATCATGACTTCCTTGAAATAAAGGAACAACCGGCCATTGTTCATTTCATCGATTTTGGCCAATTCCGTATTTGCCATATGGCCTGAAATGTACGGGCACCAGTATTGCGCGCTGAATTCGGCAGGCCTGTTCTTTGGAATATTGTATGCCGATATGACCGTGTTTTTGTCATGGAGCATTTGCTCGTAGACCGTGCCGCCCATGTAGTCTTCACCTCTCTTGGGGTGCGGATGCTGGACCGCAAAATGACTGTATCGGCCGGAATTGGCATCTGTCCATTTCACCCCCCACCTGTCCAGTTCAAAAGACATATGATCTCGCGGCCCCAAATCGTTGTTCACTTCATACTGGCTGTACACGGCATATTCCGGCGTTATCCATGAGTTCAGCTTGTTGCTCAAGTTAGGCTGTGCATAGTAAGTATAGTGAGCGCATTGTAAATGAAAAGGTACCGCCCTGTCGTTGGCTATTTGAAACGCCACGCCGGGCGCCCGGTACGATGAGAGAGCAAATGGCACTTGATGTTGCCCAGTGTTCCGGGGTCCTCCAAAAAAAAGATATGAAGGCGCTAAGGCGTTATTGTTCCGTTGAAGCCGGGCGTAAGTCCTTTTTGTCGCGGCGCCGTAATGTCCATCGAGATGGGAGGATGCCGCATTAATCAGCATCCAGTCCAAAGTCATCCTGGCCATTTTCTTGATCTGGGGATCTTCGGCAAAATCGGCAACGGTTAAAATGGGCCCCGCGTTTAAAACCATATATGTCTCTGAATTGTATTCATCATAGCCGTAATGAACGATTTCCGTAAGTTTATTTTTTATCCACCCCTCAACGCCCCCGGGCCTGTCATAGGTATATCTCATCTCGCCTTCTCCCCAATGCTGATTGGCCAGGAGCAGGCCCGCAACCATCATCCAATAGTGGTTCGGAGTGCCTGCTGACTTATCGCCATCAATATCGTTGGCATTGATGAAGGCTTTCAAGGCATCGGTATCACGCTGCGAAAACTTGTCTTTCCACCGGTAATAAGTGTCCATAAGCGACCAAAGCGGCATTTCGGGATCCTCGAAGTTCTTTATCGCCATACCCTTGTATATGTTGTTAAGAATGGAAAAAGCATCGGAATCGCGCCCCTTGGCGAACAAAGCCGACGCCTTTAAAGCGCTGAACTTGACGGATTGAAAACTACTCCAATTGATATTTGTATTCGCCGAGGCATTAATGATATTTTGCGCCCTTTGCTCAAAAGTATCATCCTGAGCGGCGCTCAACCCAGCCAGCATGCATACAATAACCGCGATTGCCCTTCCTGCTTTTATTGCGTTTGTTTCCTGCCGTTTCATTATATTTTCCTTTCCTCGAATTGCCGGCGCCAAACGGTGCGCCGGCGGGTTTATCCTTATCTCAGCAAAACCATTTTCCCAATAAGCGTCTGTTCTCCCCTCGTAAGCCGGAGGCAATAAATTCCGCCCGACAGGTAATTGCCCCGGCCATCCCGCCGGTCCCATGTAATGACATGGTCTCCAGCCTGCTCCGACTTATCGGCCAACACCCTGACCAATCCGCCCTTTACATCGTAAATCCCCAGGCTTATCATGGAAGCAAGGGGAAGGCTGTTATAGATGGCCATGCTTTGACGAGACAGCCGGGGCCAGGAAAGGTCGCTTTGGCCGGGTTGAGCCGGGAGGCCGAAGCCGGCGCCGACTCTTTAATCTCTATCCGACCGCTCACGTCTTTCATTACGGCCTCCGGTATCGCACTCACCTTCAGCCTGACAGTTGCCGAGCCGTCCTCGGGGACCGTCCACGTGTATGAGCCGGCGTTGTCCAGCGAATCGGCAATTCCCTTCCATGCAGCGCCGTCGGTCGTATAGGCGATCCTGACCCGGGGAATATCACCCTTTGTTGTCCATTTGATATCGTGCTTCGCGCCCGCTTCCCAGGTTTCTCCTCCCCGCGGCGACGTAATCGAAATGGCAACGGGCAGCTCGCCCATGAGCGCATCGATAACTTTGCCAAGGTCGGCATTCGAAACTACATCGACCTTGAAGTGCATGGGATTGTCGATGTTGGAATTCCAAACGTTGTAACAGTTAAATCCTTCCCCGGGGACCCAACTGCCGTGCGACGTGATCTCCTGAAGGCCAGCCTGCGCGCCACGCACCGCAAAGTATGCCGCGCACTGGTCCATGGAGTGGTGATCGGTTTCGGAATCGATTGTGCCGCCATTGCAAATACGGTAGTTTTCGCGCACCGGATTATCTACGGGAGTCTTATAAAGCGACATGCCCGAGCGCACCTGGCCGCCTCCGGGCGAAGCGTATACAGGTATGTTCGGAGGCAGTTTCTCAAGCATCTGCTGTCCCCAGCCGCCATCCGGCAACGGATCGTGGAGCCTGGCTATCCCCCAGTTGTAGGGCGGCCCCATCGAGACTATCCTCGAGCATTTCCGCGCTACCAGCTCATAGCCCGTGAGTGGGGACACTGTGTCGGACGGACTTTCGAGGAGGCGCGGTATTACGTTGGTTTCTCCGACCGTCAGTATGGTGACGCTTCCGTCTTCGGCTTCAGCCAGAGCCCGCCGGTACACTTCAATGGCGCTCGGGCATTCCTTGGAACTTATGATTTTATGGCCATACCGCGCAGTATCCTTAGCGATGCCCTCTACGTCTTTAAATCCATAAATCGCTTTGGACCCGCCTTCGCGGTTTTCATTGGGAATCTTGTTTGCACCAATGGGGATATCGCCGCGGTT
>JAGYOT010000381.1 GCA_018399455.1 Desulfobacterales bacterium | reverse complement strand
GGGACCCCCCCTGAGGATTGGGTGCCGGACCGGCTTTCTGTAATTTTCTCACTTCTTGGAACAAGGCTGTCCGGATCATATTCCTCCTTGGTAATCGCCTCCTGGGTAAAATCAAGGTCGGCCGTCACCCGGACAATTGAATTGTCCTGCCCCAGAGCCCGGTCCAAAAGCGACTGGGCGTTTTTTTCCAGTCGCTGTTCCAGCGCGTTCTTAAACTTGAGCTGATCGGGAAGCATAGCCATTGCCGGATCCTCGGCACTGTTTTGGCTAAGCGTTTGCCCGCTGGTATCGAGCACCGTCACGCGGTTTTTTTCCAGGCCTTCGATACTGCCGGCCACTAAATGAATAATCCCCTGCGTCTGGCTCGTATCCAGACTCCTGCCGGATTCAAGGTCCAGAACCACCGAGGCCTTGGCCTCCTCCTGCTGGTTTTTCAACAGGCGCTTCTCCGGCATAACCAGATGGACCCGGGCGGATTTGACCGCTTCAAGGGCGGTTATGGTCCGGGAGAGCTCTCCCTGCAGCGCCCGCTGATAATTGATTTTCTGAGTAAACTTGGTGACGCCGAAATTCTGTTTGTCAAAAATTTCAAACCCCACGCCGCCCTGCCTTGGAAGACCTGCTCCGGCAAGGTTCAGACGCGTCTCGTAAACCAGGTCGGCCGGCACATAAATCGAGCCCCCGTTGTTTTCCAGCTGATAGGGCACCCCCTGCTCCTTGAGCCAACTCGTCACAGACGCGGCCTCCTGCTGGGGAAGATCGGTATACAGGGGACGGTATTCGGCCTTGTGGGTCTGGAGAATAATCGCGGCAAAAAGAACCAGCGACAGGGCGGCCACTCCTCCCAGGGCCAGTTTCCTGGAATGGGGCCAACTCCGGATATTCTCGAGGATATTTTTATAGGAACTCTCAGCCATAATCATTCATCCGCATTGAATTTTCACTTAAACCTGCATTCTCATTATTTCCTGATAAGCATCCACCGCCTTGTTGCGCACCTGGACCAGCAACCGGAGCGAAATATCCGCTTTTTCCATGGCGATCATGACATCATGCAGGTCCACAGGGCCGCTGGTGTTGGCCTGAAACGCGGTTTGATCCGCCTCCTTCAGGTTGTCGGCGGCGTTATCTAGAAGTGCTTCAAACATCCGGCCGACCGAGTTTCCCGCCTTGCCTTCCCCGGCCGCGATGCCGCCCTGATTCAGGGCTTCAACGGGTTTTCCCATCCGGGATATATCAACTGTCATACTGTCTACCTCCCGATTTCAAGCGCTTTCAAAGCCATGCGCTGTGCAGCTTTAATACTGGTTACATTGGCTGTATAAGCGCCCTTTGCATTCATCAGGTCCGTCAATTCCTCCACCAGACTGATATCCGGCTTGGTGACATAGCCTGCATCATCCGCATCCGGATGAGCAGGATCGTAAACCTTTTTCCCTTCCCCTGTATCCGTCATGATCCGTTCCACCGCAACCCCCTGGGCTTGATACCGGGTGCTGTTTTCCAGTTCCCGGGCAAACCCGGTTTCCGCGGTTCTGAAAACAACGGATTTTTTCTTATATGGACCGCCCTCGGGTGTCCGGGTGGTCTCCATGTTGGCAAGGTTTGAACTGATCGTGTTTAAGCGGGTCGTCTGCGCCTTTAATGCCGAATACCCGATATTCATTACACCTAAAATATCCATCGCCTGCCTCCTTTAGGCCCTTTCTGAAATCACTGTTTTTAACATATTGAATTTCTTGGCCAGCATTCGAATTGCGGCCTCATACCGAATCTGATTATCGGCCAGATCCACCATTTCCTGGTCCAGGCTGACCGTGTTCCGGTCCCCCATACCGCTCTGGTCCGTTTCCCGGCGGAAACGGGCCTGAACTGCCTGGAGATCCCCGCCCTGCCCGGTGGGCAGGTGGCGCGGATGGGTTTTTGCCGGGCCGGATTCGGATGCTTCGGCCGCCTGCCTGAGCGCGGTTTCAAAATCCATCCTGAGCCTGGCGTAGCCCGGCGTTTCGGCATTGGCTATATTGGATGAAATCACCTGAAGCTTCCGGCTCCGCAGGTCCAACGCCTTGTCCAGAAGCTCTACGGTGCTGTCGAAAATACCTTCTCCGGCCATTTTAATCCTCCTCCTGCTTATTGCATGCGTGCGATCCGGACAGTTTCAGCAGCCAGATCAAGCCACTGATTCCCTGTTTCTTTTTCGGTCAGATCATTATAAAGCTTAAGCGCCTGCTCTTTTCGGCCCAGCCTGAAACATATCTGGATCAACCGATACCCAGCGTGACCGGCAAACCGGGGTTCTTCCAACAGCGTTTCATATACGGCCATTGCCTTTTCCCACTGCTCATCGGCAAACAGAACCTCGGCCAGCTTGACCCGGATTTCCGGATATTCGCCCGCCTTGTCCGCATCCGCAGCCCAGGTGAGGTAGTATTGGGCCAGATCGTAGCGGCCCCGCTCGAGGAACACCCGACCCGCCAGGTAGTCGAGTTCCAGGGTTTTCGGTCGGTTCTTTTCGTTGAGGAGTTCGGGCAGCATTTGGTGTTCGCCTTTTTTAAACAAGGCCTCGGCATAATAGTACAGGATCTCTCCCCGATCCCCGCCATCGGAATAATGGCTTAAATAATCACTGCTGTATTTCAGGACCTGCTCATCTCTTTTCTGCTGATGATAGATCCTTATCAAATGCACATATGCAGCATATTTTTCCCCCGCTTCTTCCTCAAAATCCAGAATATATTGGTAAGCCGAAACCGCCTGGTCCAAAAATCCCGCCCGGCTGTAACTTTCAGCGAGATTATACAAAAAATCATATGTGATATGGGCCTGTGCCAACAGCTCACGATATTTGGCCACCAAGCTCAGGGCCTCAAAAAAGGCCCCCTCTGAAACAAGTGCATTTACCGCTTCCGGTAAAATATCCACCAAAAGCGCCTGTGCTTCAGGCAGAAGCGCACCGGCCCAGTAATCATCAAAAAACCGGCCCAGCAGTTTAATAGACCGCATCTGCGCCCCTGCCAAGTGGCAGGCAAGGATCT
>JAGYOT010000380.1 GCA_018399455.1 Desulfobacterales bacterium | reverse complement strand
GTTCTTGTCGTGGATTCGGATGAATCGAACTCAGGGCTTTTCAAAATGCTCGGGTTTGAAGAGCCGCCACTCCCGCTTATGGAGCTTGTTGGGGGGAGAAGCAGCCTGAAGAAAAAACTGAACAAGCCGGATATTTTCCAGGAGCCCCGTATTTCCGTCAATGACATCCCGGCTCAATACATGCAGAGCGGTGATCGGATCCATCCCCAATGACCCCGTGGTATTTGAAGCCTGCCTGGAAGGAAAACCAATAAATAACGGTGATGCGTTTGATGCTTCAGCCGGAGTATTGGATGAGCTGTTGGCGGAAAGACAAACAAGCAGGGGGAAAACATCATGTGCCTGAGCACAGTATACGCACGTTACGGGAATGAACAGAAGGTGCTAATGAATGATGTAGCGCGGATAGAGGCAGAGGATAACGGATTCTGGTTTATTGATCTGTTTGGGCGGAAGGAATTCTTCGGGGGCGATATTGAAAGCATAGATTTAGTGGACGGCCACCAGATAATTATGCAAGCCCGGAATCCGGTTGAGTTGTAATTTACTCCCCGCCCCTTCTGAAAAAAACCGTAAAAGCTCTGCTTTTGCGGCATGAAGTAAACATGTGCAAAACCCGGATTAACAAGCATGGAGACGGACGATGACAAGGGAAGAAATTATAAATTTATCGGGAGATGATCTTTTTTTGCTTGTTTATAAAAACTTCGGTATACAGGTTAACGGTCTTGAAGACAGTGAAAATCTTTCCTCCGCCTGGCGTATTGCAGAAGCGCTTGCCCGCCAGGGGTGGGGTATCGATATAAGGCTGACTAAAGACTTCATCAATGTGGACGGCTATAAATTTGAAAACGGAGGCCCCGGAACCATATTCGCGCAGCACGGCTTCCGACCTGAATTTGATACCGCTGTTGAAGGAATATGTAAAACCGGTTTAATCGCCCTCCAATGTACGGAAAATCTCCAGGAATAACAAATTTTTCTGCGGGGTTATCAGAAATATCCGAAGACGGGCATCGACTCTTCAAAGATGGTCAGGGATTCTATCCATATTACTGAATCCGTTTCCGGACAGGCTGCTGTTTTGGGGGCTTTCGCATCCTTTTCCGGTCCGTTTCTTGATCAGAATAGGATCGTATTTAAATGCGATGCCAAGTCATTTCAAATGGAAATATCCACAAAACCAAAGAATCGGCAAAAAATAATACTATCAACCCAGTAAACAAATTCGCCGATCCTGAACCCCCATGGGGACACGATCCGGAGCGTCTCCCCGAAAAGCCGGGAAGAAGCCTCTATAGGGAGAGAGTACAGGGATTATCAACAGAATAATCGCTTAAAATTTCATTGACAAGATTAAATATTATAGCTATCAAGGAGACTTACACTAAAATGGAAGCGTTCCCGACTTTTCTGGCAGCACTTTTGTCAGAATTTATTATCTCGGTTTCAATTTTATACTCGTAGGAGACAACTATGGCACAAGAAGCGATCGGATCGGTATTAGTCGTCGGCGGCGGCATCGCAGGTATGCAAACAGCCCTGGACTTGGCTGATTCGGGATATTACGTTTATCTTCTGGAAAAAAGCCCCTCTATCGGCGGGGTTATGTCTCAACTGGACAAAACTTTTCCAACTAACGACTGCGCCATGTGAATTATCTCACCGAAACTGGTCGAGGTCGGCCGGCATATAAATATCGAATTAGTCACTTTATCCGAAGTAGAAGCGATTGAGGGCGAAGAAGGCAATTTTAAGGTCCGCATCAACAAAAAACCGCGGTTTATTGATGTGGATAAATGCACCGGTTGCGGGGAATGCGCTGAGGTCTGCCCGATCCAGAGGCCCAGTGAATACGACATGGGGCTTGTCAACCGGAAAGCCATTTATCGGCCATACGCCCAGGCCATTCCGGGCGCCTATGCGATTTCCAAGCTCGGGACCGCCCCCTGCCGGGCAGCATGCCCGGCGCATGTAAGCGTCCAGGGATTCATAGCGCTTACCAATACCGGATGTTACCGGGAGGCTCTGGAACTCTTTAAAAGAGATCATCCGTTTCCCGGCGTCTGCGGACGGGTATGCAACCACCCCTGCGAAGAGGCCTGCACCCGGAACTCGGTGGATTCACCCTTGGGCATCATGCATATACACCGATTCCTGGCAGATACCGACCAGGCCAGCGGCAATCCTTATGTTCCGGAGAAAAAGGCGGAACGCGATGAAAAGGTCGCCATCGTCGGTGCCGGTCCGGCAGGCCTGACATGCGCCTATTTCCTGGCTATTGAAGGATATAAAGTCACCGTGTTTGAAAAACTGCCGGTCCTCGGCGGAATGCTCAGCGTGGGCATCCCCTCCTACCGGCTGCCCCGTGACGTGATCGAGTCGGAAATTCAGGTAATTAAGGATCTGGGCGTTGAGTTCAAAACCGGCGTTGAAATTGGCCGGGATTTCACCATCGGTCAGCTTCGGGAACAGGGTTACAAAGCATTTTTCGTCGGTATCGGATCCCAGGAATGCAAACTGCTGGGCATTGAGGGAGAAGACTACGAGGGCGTTTACCCCGGTGTTGAATTCCTCCGCGACATCAATCTGGGCAAGGAAATCCATCTGGGTGACCGGGTCGCCGTCATCGGCGGCGGGAATGTAGCGATGGATGCCGTGCGCACATCGCTGCGTACCGGCTCCAAAAAGCCTTTCATTATTTATCGGCGGGCCGTGGAGCAGATGCCCGCCAACCCCGAAGAGATCGAAGAATGCCGGGAGGAAGGCATCGAGCTGATGACGCTGACCAATCCCACCCGGGTGATTGCTGAAAACGGCCGCGTCAAGGCTATTGAGTGTATCAGGATGGAGCTTGGCCCACCGGATGAAAGCGGCAGGCAGCGGCCGGTGCCGGTCGAGGGCTCGGAGTTTACCATAGAGGTGGATGCGGTCATTCCGGCAATCGGCCAGGAGACCGACTGGGCGTGTCTGACGGAGGAATGCGCCTGCAGCCTTTCCAAATGGAACACCATGCAGGTGGACGAGCTTACGCTGCAAAGCGGCG
>JAGYOT010000038.1 GCA_018399455.1 Desulfobacterales bacterium | reverse complement strand
CATAAAAAACTAATAAATTTAGATCATTAATTATCAGCCAATACAATATTTGTTATATTTGAATAAATAGTTTGTCATATTTGCCAAATTATTCAAATGTGACAAACTTGGATGATTACCGGCTAAATTGCTTCCATGATAAGGCATGCGTTTGAAAGACGGGGATATGAATATCGATACAAATGAATTTTTCAGACAGGCAACCGTCCGGATTTGCAGTAGTCTGGATATTGACATCGCCCTGCAGCGGATGAGGCAGTATGTGGGCCGGTTCATTCCCGCCCGGTTCATGGCCCTGGGCCTTATTGATCCCCGGAAGAATATGTTTCACAATATCGCCGGGACGATTTCAACAACCCCCCAATCAATGGCTAAAGATGTTTCGTTGCCGGAAAGCGGGGAGATGCGGGCCAAATGGATTAAGAAGTATATTGAAATGAAAGCCTTTCGGGTTGTCAATCAGCTGGAAGTTGAAGATCCGGACATGTTTGATCTCATGACGCGCATGCATATTGACACCAACGTGTCCTTTATCGTGCTGCGGCTGGAACTGGAAGGAAACCGCATTGGCGGTCTTTGGGTGGTAAACCCGGGCCGGGACCAGTACCGCTTGGAGGATGCAAAGCTGCTTCAAATCCTGCATGACCCGGTCGCCATTGCGACGGCCAATGCCCTGCGTCACCGGGAAGTCCTTGAGCTCAACAATAAACTGGTCGATGATATCCGTTGTCTCCATGACGAGCTGCATGAAAAGTCAACCAGCGAGATTATTGGCGCGGATCAGGGGCTGAAGCCTGTCATGGATATGGTCCGGCAGGTAGCCGGTCTTGACAGCCCGGTGTTCATCCAGGGGGAAACCGGCGTGGGAAAAGAAATGATTGCCAATGCCATTCATTATGCCTCCCACCGGAAAAACGGGCCCTTTGTGAAGGTCAATTGCGGCGCCATTCCTGAGACGCTTATGGACAGCGAGTTGTTCGGGCACGAGAAAGGGGCTTTTACGGGGGCGGTGGAACAGAAACGGGGACGATTCGAAAGGGCGGATCGAGGCACCATTTTTTTGGATGAAGTCGGCGAACTCTCACCCCAGGCACAGGTCCGGCTGCTGCGGGTGCTGCAGGAAAAGACCATTGAGCGGGTAGGCGGAACGCAGGAGATTCCGGTTAATGTCAGGCTTATTTCAGCCACCCACCGCAACCTCCAGCATATGGTAGCTGAAGGCGAATTCCGGGAGGATCTGTGGTTCCGGTTAAACGTCTTCCCGATCGCCATCCCTCCGCTAAGGGAGCGAAAAGAAGATATCCCCGCGCTTACAGAGTTTTTTATCCAAAAGAAATCCCGGGCGTTAAAGCTAAAGCAGCAGCCGGAACTGCAGTACGGCGCCATTGATCAACTGCTGGTCCATGACTGGCCGGGAAATATTCGCGAACTGGAAAACTTTATTGAACGCGCTTTAATTCAGTATCAGGGCGGCCGCATATCCTTTGCCGGTCTTTTCAACCGGCCGTCACGGCCCGATGCGAAACCTTCAGGGCCGGATGATTCCGGCCGAATATCGACACTTGACGAGGTCATGGCAAGCCATATTCGTCAGGTGCTCGCGCAAACCGGCGGTAAAATCAGCGGGCCCGGCGGGGCGGCTGAAATACTCGGCCTTCATTACAGCACACTCCGCCATCGGATGCTCAAGCTGGGGATTGCTTTTGGACGTAAAACCAATGCATAAGGGGTGGTCGGCCCGGTTTTGCCGGCAGATCAGCCGAAAGCTTTGGCAGACGGCTCTTACTGCAGCGGACGAAACCGGGGAATGCTGATTTCTTCAGTGATATCATCCCAGGAAACCTCAACCGGCATCTCGCAGTAGATCCCGGCCGGGTCGCAGTCGATGATGTTTGTCATCATCCGGGGGCCTTCCTCCAGAGTGACCATGGCCACCACATAAGGAAGGCTCTCTTTAAAGGCGGGATAAGGCGCGATATGATAGACCGCATAGGTGTATACACGGCCGGTGCCGCAGGCGTTGATCCATTCGTTTTCGGCGGAAAGGCATTTCGGACAGAGAAAGGCCGGCGGCCATCGCAGGTATCCACAGCTGCTGCATTTCGGGATTTTTAACCGATGCTCCCGGCATCCCTCCCAGAACGGGCGATTATCCGCATTAAGTTGGGGCACCGGCTTGGTCATATCCGCCATTTTCTATATTCTCCTTAAGATATAACAGGCATGGGCCTGAAGGATGCCGCCGTTGTCGCTGCACAGAATGATCCCAGGGGATTTGGTGCTGGTCTCAGGCCCTAATTGTCTCTTTCCGCATCGCCCCATGAGCTGCATCACTGCCTCACTCAACGGGGTAAGCCCCATGTAATAGGCCTCGGAGAGCTGGCCGCCGGACGTGTTGACCGGCATGCGCCCCCCGGGGGCAATGGTGCCGCCGGAAAACCAGTCCTTGCCTTCGCCGGGGCCAAAAAAACCGTAGTCCTGCAACGTAATTTCAACCGTGTAGGTGAAACAGTCATAGATCTGGCAGGCATCGATATCGTTGCGGCTGATGCCGGCCATGGCAAAGGCCGCTTCGCCCGCCCGCTTCGCCCCGGTCGGGCCGGCCAGAAAATCGGCTGTTGCCAGGTCACTGGACGGGTTATGCTGGCCCAGGCCCATGATCGAGACTACCGGATGCCTTAAGTCCCTTGCCCGCTCAACCGAGGTCAGGATCACGGCCCGCCCGCCGTCATTCATCAGGCAGTTGTCAAACAATCGAAAAGGCTCGATCATGTATTTGGACGCCATGTAGGATTCTTCAGTCAACTCCTGATCCGCCATTATTGCCCGGGGGTTGCGGTTGGCCCAGGCGCGTTGACCGACAGCAATCTGTTTCCATGTCTCCGGTCCGGTCCCGAACTCGTGCATGGCCCGGCGGGCGGCCAGAGCATAGCCGCCGGCTGCGCCAAAATGACCATAAACCGCATCATCATTGCGCGTCATGTGATAAAGCATCCGCATCATACTGTTGCCTGAGCGGGCGCTTTGGCCGTAAGAGATAAGGACGTATCTGCAAAGTCCGGATTCAAGCGCGCCAACTGCGTGCATCAAGTGGTTTCGCGATCAGTTGGCGTCCTGAAAAAGATAGGCGGGGGAAATCCCGAGATGCTCGGCGACAAGATAGGGGGTGACTTCATCTTCACCGCTTGATGGTGGGAAATAACGATAGGCGATCAAACCGTCGATATCTTCCCGGCGCAGGCCGGCATCAGCAATCGCGTTGGCACAAGCCTCCAGGTGGAAACTCAGGGTGGTCCGTTCGGGGATTCTGCCCTGGGGCGTATAGCCAACGCCCACTACAGCGTATTTATCTTTCAGCGTCATGCATCACACCTTTCGGTAAGCCTGTGCCGGTTATGGATAAAGTTTTTAAGCAGCAGGCGGGAAAAAGGGAACATTAAAGCTTCTTGTTTATTGCATGGATTGAATCCAGTGTCAAATCCGAAAACGTTTGTTATAGTTCTGGCGGAATCCGGGATCCCTATGATAAAATAAAAAATCAGTGAATTTTGTTTTGAGAAAAGCTTTGAGACCCGCAGATCAAACTTTTTGAAATAGATTTAAGGTGGTGTTGTAATGGAAAACTTCCCCCGTCCCCTTCAACGTATTGATCCCGAAGAATTGAAAGACAGGCAGGCTTTTTTATCCGCCACCCCTCCTTTTCATTCTCTGCCGCAGGCGGAAATCGAAATCATTGCAGCAAACCTGACGGAAACCACCTATCCCAATGGGCGTAATCTTTTTGCCCAGGAGGAGACCCTCCTCTTCAATGTTTTGATCCTTCACTCCGGCCGTCTGGAACGGAGGATAAAGACTGATGACGGTCCGGAAGTGACCGTGTTTCTTGAACCCGGGGATATTTACGGCGGGATCTCGCTTCTTTTCAACAACGGTATATCCACCAGCACCGTACGCTGCGTTGAAGCGGCGGCGGTCTATGAACTGGACCGGGAGAATTTTCTCCGGCTCTGCGTAAAATATCCTTCTTTCTCAAGCTATTTTTCTCAGGAACTTGACAAAAACCGTGAAAGGATGCGTGAGGCGGTCGTGGCTGAAACCGCAGGCCCCGTAGCGGAGGCGGAGCCGGGGACTTCGTTTTTATGGAAATCTGTGGCCGAGATGATCCGGACCTTTCCTTCGTGTCCTGCCAGGACCAGCATTCGGCAGGCGGCCGAGCTTCTAACGGCAAGCAGACGGAGCGCCGTTTTGATCCTGGAACCGGAATCGCGGCCTGTCGGTTTGATTACGGACGCGGATCTGCGGGAAAAAGTCATTGTGGGAGGGCTTTCTCCGGAGGCAGCCGTTGAACAGATTATGTCCAGTCCTCTGATTCGGGTGGAGGCGGAAGTTCCTGTGTTTGAGGCCGTCCTGATGATGATGCGGTATCGGATAAAGCATCTGGCGGTTTTCCAGAACGGCCACCTCAAGGGCATGATTACGGAGCGGGATTTGTTTCTGGCAAAATCTCATTCACCGGTCTTCCTGATCCATGAAATCCAGAAGGCCACAGATACCAAAGAGCTCAAAGAGGCCTATGCCAAACTGCCGGATGTGATCCGAAACCTCATTGCAAGCGGGGCCCGGGCCCCCTACTTGAATGCCATTATCACAGCCACAATGGATGCGGTGCTTGCCCGTATCATGGATGCGGCCCTGAAATCGCTGGGGCCCCCGCCCACGAAATTTGCGTTTTTGCTCTTCGGCAGTGAAGGTCGTAAAGAGCAGACCCTGAAGACGGACCAGGACAATGCCATTGTTTTTTCGGATGTGCCGGATGCTGAGGATTTCCATGTCAGAGGCTATTTCCTTGAACTGGGCCGCTATGTATGCGACGAACTCAATGAAATCGGTCAAAAGCACTGTGACTTTGACATCATGGCCAAAAATCCATCCTGGTGCCAGCCGCTTTCAAGGTGGAAAGCCTACTACCGGCGATGGTTGGAAAGCGATGACCCGGACGGGCTGCTGAAGGCCAACATTTTTTTTGACTTTCGGGTGGGCCATGGCAGCCAGGAACTGGTCGACGAACTCCACGCCGCCCTTTTTGAAAAGCTTTTGGACTGGCCGGGGTTTTTGCGTCAAATGGCCCGAAACACCCTTTCTTACAGACCGCCGCTGGGACTTTTCGGCAATTTTGTCCTTGAGGAAAAAGGGGCGGGCAGAAAGGGGCTTGATATCAAGAGCGCCATGCGGCTTGTGGTGGATTTTGGCCGAATTTATGCCATTCAGGCCAATCTGGTTGAAACCAATACCTTAAAACGACTGCAGGCTCTCTGCAATCTGGGCCGTCTGGATAAGCCGGATCTGGATGATCTGGTGCATGCCTACGAGTTTCTCATGCATCTGAGGCTCAAGCACCAGAGTGAGATGATGAAGGAAAACGGAAAGCCGGACAACCTTCTGCAGCCGGCACGGCTCACAACTATTGATCAGCAGGCCCTGAAAGAGGCCTTCAAGCAGATTCGAATCGTTCATGCCCGGTTACGGATGGACTTCTTTCTTTATACCCCCTGATGCATGGTTCTTAAAACCCGGGCAGGCCTTTTTTAAGCATCTGGGCTAACGGTGATTTGCGTTTTTCAGGGCCTTTAAGTTCTGAAGCATGCTTTGAAAAGTAATCGGCCGACATCGTGAAAGGCGTGACAGCATCCGGATGTTGTTCAATGGCACGGACAAAGGCCCGTGACACTTCCGGGTCATAACTGGTACCGGCCTGCTCCTGGAGCAGCCTCAGCGCTTTTTTGACGCTCACGGGCTGGGTGCCTGGCCGCTGTGACGTCATGGCGTCGAAGGCGTCACTCACCGCTATGATCCGTGCCCCCAGCGGGATGGCTTGACCGACCCGTCCTTCGGGGTATCCGGAGCCGTCAAAGCGTTCATGATGGTAAAGGACAAGGTCTGCGGCATCTGCCAGAAAGGAGAGCGGGCTGATGATCCGGGCACCGATCACGGGGTGTTTTTTTATGATTTCAAACTCATCCGGCGGCAGGTTGCCCAGGTTTTCCAGGATGGTATCCTGCATGGCGATTTTTCCGATATCATGCAGCAGGGCGGCATGATAGATCGTATCCACCTCCGAATCCGAAAGCCCCATTTCTCTGGCGGTCATTGATGCATAGGTGGCAACATTCAGGGAATGTCCGTGTGTGCAGACATCCTTGGCTTCCAGGGCGAGGACAAGTCCTTCAATCGTCTCCCGGAAAGCGTTCAGCATCCGCTCGTCGTAACGAAATGCCTTGTGGAGAGCAATGGCGCCCTGCTGGCCCAATGCCCGGACGAATTCGATTTCAGGTTCAGGCGGCCGGTGGGGGTGGCTGAAATACACGGCAAGGATGCCCTTGTACTGGCCTACGATAGAAAAAGGAAGGCCAAGGATGGCGATGACCATTTGTTTTCCGAGGCTGGTGGTGCTGGGGATTCTGGGATCATCCCGGACATCCTCGATAAAGACGTCGGTCGCTTCGCTGAACCTGAAGACTTCCGCCAGGGTCTCGTAGCTGATTGAGGAAAGGTTTTCCATCTGAAAGCCGCTTGTGGCTTTCATGTAGATACTGCGCCGGCTGGTGTCGACAATCCAGTAGATACATCCGCGGGCTGACATGATTTCCCGGATATGACTGACGATGCTTTTTAAAATGTCGCTCGCGTCCTCGCCTTTGTGAATCGCTGCGCTTACTTTACGGAAGGTTTCCAGGTAGCGCGTTTGCTGATCCATGTCCGGGCTGTAACAGGTTTTATCTGAAGCGTCAGTGAGGTTGGAAAAAGGTGGGAACCCGTTGGTTTCAGACATGAGTTAAACCCATAAATAAAGAAACGAAGCCACAAATATAATAGCGAGGCCCATGGCTATGGACATTCTGGTCAATGACAGCCCGGAGGCGCTCTTTGTCCCGAAGAAGATTACGGCCAGCCCGTAACCCGCGGTCAAACCAAGCAGCACACTCGTCCCGCCTCCGCTGTATCCCGCCTGGGCCGCGGCCAGGAAGGGCGCCAGGGGCCACAGGCCGATAAACGAAATGCCGAGGTTGAAATAAACGGGAAGAAACGCGGTGTTGCCGCCGACGCCGCGGGAAAAGACCCACAAAAACAGACCGCCTCCGAGATGCATGAAAAAAGCCACGGCGATCCCGATAAGAACGAAGATGCTCTTGGAAATAAAAGGAATCGATTCGGTCATCTGGGCATCGATCATAAGGGCGTCACTGAAGCTCAGCGAAAACACGGCGTGCAGAACCCCGAAGACCAGGACGTTGACCATGCAGTACCGCGTAGTTTGTTCGCTGGCCAGAATAGCCGGGTATATGGTCTCATCAAGCCGCAGAACGGACTGCATGGCCGAGGCATAATTCATTTTGGCACCTTTTGCGAGTATCATATCATAAGTCAACAGAAGCTCCCCACCATTTTTTGTCAAAATTAATAAAATGTTATCGCATCATCAAAATCAAAAAGGTTGAGGGAGGTGAACAAGATTAAACGCGTAAGCGCCAGTCTGGCTCGACCTCCCTCTCAACCCTGCTTAATTCAACTTTCGTTTACCAGGGCTGCAGGCCCCAGATGAATATAATAATGCTTAAAATGACCAGCACCGCGGGCATGGAAACGCCGTTGTAGCGCTTTTCATCATAATCCGAACCCCAGCCGTGGATCCGGTCGATCATTTTTTTGTCCTCTATCGTCGGAGCCGAGACTTCCATTTTATTGAAAAGCAGCGACAGGATGATAAAGGAGGCAAAAGACAGGGGTACCGTGAGCATGGCCTCGGACATGCCGAGTGCCGCGACCAGGCCTTTGCCAACCACAATTCCGGACAACACGTGCGGGGAGATCACGATGTAGATAACTCCGCAAACCACTGAGGAAACAATCATGGCAACCTTGTTGGCCTGTTTCCACCAAACCCCGAGCAGGATTCCCGGGCTGGCTGTCGTGGCCAGAAGGCCGAATGCCCAGAGAATACTGGTTACCAGAAATTTCGGCGGCTTGAAAGCCAGCAGGATGCATGCCACACCGCCGATGGCCAGGGCCACATAGCCCCAGCGCATCTTTTTCTTGCCCGGCATCTGGGGGGCGATAATTCCCAGCAGGTCGCCGCCCACGAGTCCGGCAATGGCCATCAGGTTGCCGTTGATGGTGGACATGCCGGCAGCAATGGCGCCGCCGACGACAAAGGCGGCAACAATGGCCGGGTTATAAAAGACGTTGAGTATGAGAATCGTCTGGTCAGCCTTCGCGATTTCGTTGCCGGTGGTTGCGGTGAAGTAGTTTCCGGCAAATCCGGCCGTGTAAGCGCCTGCAAACAAGAGCCCCAGAAACAGGATGAACCAGACAACTGACCAGCGTGCGGTCTTAACGCTCGAAGAGGTAAAAACCCGCATGGCCAGATGGGGAAGGGCAATCGGGCCCATGGTGAAGGCCGGGATCAGGGCGAAATACCAGCGGTAATCGTATTTCATGTCAAAAAAGGTGGGCACCTGCTCAAGCATGGCGGCCGTCATGTCCCCGTAGGCCAGGGGAGGAAACCACCAGCCCGAGGATCCCATGAATTTCATGATGGCTCCCATGGGAACGACCATGGCGATAATCATGACGATCATCTGGAAAGCGGCGTTATAAGAGGCTCCGTACATGCCGCCGATCGTGATGAACCCGACAGTGGCGATGCCCACAATGATCAGAGCGTAATTGTAGGGCAGATTGAACAGGACCTCAAATGCCATTCCCAGACCGATCATCTGGCCCAGGGCGTACATGACCATGCTCAGGCACAGCCAGGCAATGATTACGTAAGCAGCCTCATTCCCGTATCGGACTTTAATAAAGGAGGCGGGCGTATAGGCCTTCATCCGTCGGAGACAGGTCCCGTATAAAAGTGTGAGCAGGGGGATCGAAAGCGCCCATTGAATCCAGAGATAGACAAAAGGCGCCTGGAGTTTATAAATAAGAGCGATGACGCCCATAAAGGTGGCAAGACTCGCCCAGGTAGCACCCATGGCCAGCCCGTTGGTTACCGGTCCTATCGCAAACCCCGCGGCATACAAATCCTCCTCGCTGGTTGTTTTTTTAGCGGCCCACCATCCAACATAGTAGAAGACGCCAAATAGGGCCAAAACAACGAGGATGCCCAACCATACATTCGGTAATACAAATTCTGTTGCTTCCATTTAGGTTCCCCTCCTTTTTTATTAGGTGTCGCTGGCGCTATTTGTCCTCGAGCGATCCGGTATACTCATCCATCTCGTCATCGAAGTTGTTGAGTAAAACTGCCATGATGATTGTAACAATCAGCAGACCAAACCACCCCATCAGGATGGGGACAATGTAGTGGACCGGAAACCCCCACAAATGACCGTGCTGAAGTCCCGGAAAAAGTTTAAAGACCTGCGCGAAGTGCCCAAAGATCAGCAGCACAATCACGAAGATAACCGTCAGGGATAATTCTTTCTTGTAAAGTTTTTCCTTCATGCAGTCCTCCTTTGTTTGGGTTTAATCCTTTTTCTTGGAACTTAACTCGGGAAAATCGTGGTAAAAATATTCGTTGGGAGCCCTTTCTTCGCCTTTGTTCTTCTTTATGATTTCGCCTTCCCGAAGTTCAATGCGCCGGATTTTTCCGCTGATGGTTTTGGGGACTTCGGTGACGAATTCAATGATGCGCGGGTGCACGCACTGCGTTTCCAGAGGTCGGGAAACCAATGTGAGTCCGATGC